>JBOIEG010000515.1:0-10536 GCA_050740915.1 Gammaproteobacteria bacterium
TGCGCTCGGGATCTCGCGTTCCGGCGGTGCTCGGAATCCTCATGTATTTCAATATACACTGCGGTTCCTGCGCTCCGGCGGAACGCGACCTTCCTTCGCTCGCGACGGTTTTTCACAAACTCTCAGAACAACCGAGCGTTGACAGCCGAGAAATTTCCGAAGGGGTTGTGGTGGACTATGACGCCAACGGGAACCTTGTAGGCATCGACATCGATAACGCGAGCAAAAAGGTCCAACTTGAACAATTGATCCTAAACAAGCTTCCGTCCCAGGTAAAAACCGTTGCCGTTTAGCGCAGCACTGGCGTATTTCCAACTGTGATAGTCCCCTATTGTCTCATGGCCGTATTCGATGTTTCACCGTTGCGTTCAGGCGGGTGTCTACGCAGCCGACTGGGGCGACCATGGTGTTACCGGCATCGCCGCCAGCGAACGCTGCCGAACTGAAGTATCTCTAGTCGTCCCGGATATAGCTCCCATATTATAACGGTGCTGCTCTTTGTGGCGTCGGGACAAACTAAGACGTTGCAATTATTCCGTTGATTTCGGAAGCCGGATAATGTTCTTGTCAACCTATAGAAGAGAAATTGTTTCAGCAGTACTCGGTGCGATATTCGGAGGGTTGGTATCTTTAGCCGTTGGGTTGTCGCTGGGGCTCAATAGCGTCACAAAGACGTTCGAGTTATAAATAAAGAAAGACACTTTAGCGGCTCTTAAGATGGATCTCATTACACTGAGATCAGTTGGCAGAGAGCTTAACGAAAACATTGCTTTTTCAGGTAACATACTGACATCTTTAGAATTTAGACCAAAACTGTTTCCGAGCATTAAGGAGACACTAGAGAATATGAAAAGGTCTTACTCTGGAGCGTGAGCTTCGTAACGTCGCAGAGGTGGATACACTTGAACATCATCTAACTCACATAGCCGAAAGCGGTGCGAAGTTTGTAATTTTGATCGACGATCTCGATCTCGGTTGGAACAACTCCGAGGTGGCGAACAACCTCCTTCTTGGTCTTCTGGCGGCGATCAATCATCTTTCCGGCCTCTCGAAGAACATCTATGTCTGCGTTTTCCTTCGAGAGGACGTGTATTCGATCCTGATCACGAAGATACAGCACTCCGATAAGTACCGGAATATCGAACGGATTCGGTGGGAAAAGGAAGACCTCCTTCACATCCTCAACGAAGCAGACGTGCTGACCCACATGACCGTAGGATAAAAAGGGGTGCCGTACAAGTCCTTTACCAATAAGGGTTTCGACATCTAAATTCCGCGCGAAGACGCGGCACAGGGGCGCACCACTTCCTGCCCATGCCAGGCAGTCACTTAGCTTTATGTTTAAACCCCTGCGTTGCGCGGGTCGCGAAGTTGGGAGTAATCTGATCCTATGGCTAAGCCGGTAATCTCCTGCAGCCCCAACGTGATGGGCGGTACCCCCGTGTTTTCTGAGACCCGGGTGCCGGTCCAAACGCTCCTTGATTATTTAGAAGCTGGCGACTCCATCGACGAGTTTCTGGCTGGCTTCCCCTCGGTCAGTCGAGAGCAGGTCATCGAGTTTCTCGAGCAAGCGAAAGACCGCCTGGTCGCTTCGGCTTCGTGAAGGTACTCGTCGACGAGTGCGTTGATTGGCGCCTCTCGCGCGAGATCGTCGGCCACGAGGTCAAAACCGCGCGGCAGATGGGATGGTCAACGATAAAGAACGGGGAACGCATTGCGCTGGCCGCGAAAGCTCGAGTGGGAACCGGAGTATGGATAATAGGGATTTCGACATCCAAATTCTGCGCGGAGATGCGGCACAGGGGCGCATCCACTGGCACCAGCATGCGTTGGAGCGTTTTCTGGAGCGCTGGATTTCCCGCGCCGAGGTTGTGAGCGCTATCATGGACGGTGAGGTTATCGAGGTCTACTCGACTGACCGTCCGTATTCGAGTTGCCTCATTCTGTACGTTGAGGCGAAGCCGGTGCAGGTGGTGGCTGCCGCCGATCCCATTGCTCGGATATGCCACGTCATTACCGCGTATCGGCCGGAGCTCGAACACTTCGAACCGGATTTCAAGACCAGGAAGAGGAAAACATCATGAGCGAGAATTTCGGGCATTGCCCGCTTTGCGGCGGCGAAAAGCAACCAGGCACCACGACCTTTGCCGTCGATCTGAAATTCGGGGTCGTCGTGGTCAGGGAGGTTCCCGCGTTTGTCTGCTCGAAGTGCGGCGATGCGTGGATCGACGATCCGGTGGCAGCGAAGCTCGAAACCATCGTTGCAGACGCGCGCCGCAAACACGCCGTGGTGGAGGTGACTCAATGGCAACAGGTGGCGTGATCCCAATCTGGACGGCATGCTGGGCGTGCCCGCACCCATAGGGTCGGGTGGAGTCGCATATATACGCGCGTTGGAGCAGGCGGAGGTGCTGACCCACACGACCATAGGATAAAAAAGGGTGCCGTACAAGTCGTTTACTGATACGGGTTTTGTTAAGATTGGTTATTCCCCTTCGAATTTGTTAGACACCGAGCTCTATGCAAGCCTTTAACCGACTCGATGGCCTGGTGGCGCCTTTGGATCGGGCCAACGTGGACACCGACGCCATCATTCCGAAACAGTTCTTGAAGTCCATCAAGCGCACGGGATTCGGCGTCAATCTGTTCGACGAATGGCGTTATTTGGACCACGGGGAGCCCGGACAGGATTGCGCGCAACGGCCGAGAGATTCCTCGTTTGTGCTGAATCAAGCCCGTTACCAAGGCGCTCAGATCTTACTGACCCGTGCCAATTTCGGCTGCGGCTCCTCGCGCGAGCATGCGGCGTGGGCTTTGTTGGATTTCGGGATCTGCTGCCTCATCGCGCCCAACTTCGCCGACATCTTCTACGGCAATTGCATCAGCAACGGGCTTCTTCCGATCACGCTTATGGCCGCCGAGGTCGAGGGCTTATTTAACGAAGTGGCTGAAAAGCCGGGTTATCGGCTGCAAGTGGACTTGCCTTTGCAAAGCGTGACCACGCCACAAGGGCACGCCCTGTATTTCGCCATCGACCCCGCCGCTAAAAACCGCCTCTTAAAGGGTCTGGACGACATTGGTCTGACCTTGGAACTGGCGGAGCGAATAAAAGCCTTTGAGTTACGCCGCCGCCAGGAAGCGCCTTGGCTGTTTTTGGACGTCTAAACCACAAGATTCGAGGCAGTTTGGCGTTGCCTCGCACCACACCACACGCTTGCTTTTCGAACCCAAGATCCCCAAGATCCCCGCGTCGGGTTCCTTAATGTCTCTTTTTAGCCTATTATAGCAATTTGTTATCGCTTTCTACTAATAGCTTAGTTTAACTTATGTGATGGCTCAGGCGGTTCGCAAAAATGCGCATTCTTTGGATATCGGGACGCAGCTTTTGACCTGCCTGCGAGAAGGGATCCTCATCGTCTTCTTCTCGGTAGCGTTGTTTTTTTTGCTGGCCCTGGTGACCCATGATCCCGCGGATCCGGGTTGGTCGCACACCGCAGGGCAAGAGCGGGTCGCTAATGCCACCGGGGTGGCGGGCGCGTGGTTGTCCGATCTGCTGTTTTTCTGTTTTGGGCAGTTTGCCTATGCGTTTCCGCTGATCATCGCCTATAGCGGGTGGTTGTTGCTCGGCCGCCGCTGGGCGATCCGCCTAGACTTATTCCACTTCAGCACGCGTTTCCTCGGGTTGGTGCTCAGCATCGCCGCCGGCTGTGGTCTCTCTTGGCTTCATAGGCTAGAAGCGAACGGTGGGGTTCTGGGGAACGTGGTGGGCGATGGCCTCAGCGAGGTGTTCAACACCCTTGGAGCCACCGTGATCATGGTGGCTCTGCTTCTTACCGGCATCACGCTTTTTACCCAACTGTCGTGGCTCGGGCTGATGGATACCACAGGCCGTTACACGCTTGAGGCGCTAGCACGGCTGCGGGCGCTAGGGCGAAGGCTGGGGCTGCACGCGGTGGGACGTAAGGCGCGGCAGGAGCGCGAGACCTTAATCGAGACCGAAAAGCGAAAAATCGCCAGCCGACCCAAACCCCGCATAGAACCAGCCCTAGACCGCGTGCCCATCAGCGATCGAGCGGAAGTGGAGCGGCAAGAGAAGTTGTTCCCTCTGGCTCCGGTTGAAGAATTGCCGCCGTTAAGGTTGCTGGACGATCCGCCGCCGCGCGTGGGGGGCTACCCCGCGGAGGTGCTGGAGGCGATGTCGCGCCAGGTGGAGTTGAAGCTCATGGACTTCGGGATCGAGACCCAGGTGGTGGCCGTGCATCCCGGACCGGTGATCACGCGCTTCGAGCTGCAGCCGGCGCCCGGCGTCAAAGCCAGCCGTATCACCAGCCTGTCTCGGGATCTGGCTCGGTCCCTTTCCACCATCAGTGTGCGCGTCGTGGAGGTGATCCCGGGAAAATCCGTCATCGGGCTGGAGATCCCCAATGAGCAGCGCGAGCTTGTATGCTTACGCGAGATCCTAGGGTCGCGCGAGTATGAGGCCGCGAAATCGCCTCTCACCATGGCCTTGGGGAAGGACATCAGCGGCGCTCCTGTGGTGGCCGATCTGGGTCGCATGCCGCATCTGCTGGTTGCCGGGACTACCGGCTCGGGCAAATCGGTGGCGCTCAACGCCATGATCTTGAGCCTGCTTTACAAGGCAACGGTGGAGGACGTGCGTCTGATCTTGATCGATCCCAAAATGCTGGAGCTGTCCGTGTACGAAGGCATCCCCTCGCTATTGGCACCCGTGGTCACGGATATGAAGGAGGCTGCCAACGCCCTGCGCTGGTGCGTTACCGAGATGGAGCGACGGTATCGTTTAATGGCTGCCTTGGGGGTACGCAATATTATCGGCTTTAATCGCAAGCTCATGACCGAGCCCAACCTTGGCGACGAATTGGGCGCACCGCTGGAAAGACTGCCGTACATCGTGGTGATCGTGGATGAGCTCGCTGACATGATGATGACGGTCGGCAAGAAGGTGGAGGAATTGATTGCCCGGCTGGCCCAGAAAGCGCGTGCCTCGGGGATCCACCTGATCCTGGCGACGCAGCGGCCGTCTGTCGACGTGATAACCGGATTGATAAAAGCGAACATCCCTCGCCGGATAGCGTTTCAAGTCTCCTCCAAGGTAGATTCCCGTACCATCTTGGATCAGATGGGCGCGGAGAGCCTGCTAGGACACGGCGATATGCTCTATTTGCCACCGGGTACGGCGATCACGGTGCGGGTGCATGGGGCGTTTGTCTCGGATCAAGAAGTCCATAAGGTGGCGGATTACTTGAAATCTGTCGGTCCCCCCGATTATATCGAGGAGATATTGGAAGGCCCGCCACCGGAGGAGGCCGGCCCGAGTATCGATGTGAGCAGCGAAGGGACGGACGCTCTGTACGACGAGGCGGTGCGCATCGTCACCGAAACGCGGCGCGCCTCGATCTCTGCCGTGCAGCGCCGGCTCAAGATTGGTTACAATCGAGCTGCGCGCATGTTGGAAGAAATGGAGCGCAGCGGTGTCATAGGCGAGTTGCAGGCGAACGGTGCGCGCGAAGTGCTTGCCGCGCCCCCACCCAGAGATTGAGCGATGTGCCTAATAGTGATGGATATACCAAGGCCATTCCCGCCCCTTTTTAGGGGGAGGGTTCGGGTGGGGGTGTGGCGCCACGCATTTCCCAACCCCCATCCCAACCCCTTCGACTGGGCTCAGGACAAGCTTCCCCCTGCCAGGGGGAAGGGGTGGTCGATTTGAAAAGGCCCCATTGTTTCATCGTGTGGCTGCTCGTCTGCGCCTCTCCCGCAGGGGTTTGGGGCAAAGGCCGGGATTCTCTGGATAGCTTTCTGCGCGATTTCAAGACGCTGACGGCGAAGTTTGAGCAGACCCTGTTGAGTGAGCAGGGACAACAACTGGAAGTCTCTCGCGGTCAGGTGTATTTGCAGCGACCGGGCCTCTTCCGCTGGGACTATTCAGCCCCCTATCAACAGTCCATCGTCGCTGATGGGGAGCGGGTTTGGGTATATGACAAGGACTTAGAGCAAGTTTCGGTCAAGCCTTTTGATTCCGCCGTGGCCGAGACGCCGGCTTTGTTGTTAAGTGGCAGGACGGATCTCGACCGCGAATTTGAGGTTTCCGAACTGGGTGAAGCAGACGGACTGGAATGGATGCGGCTGAAACCGCGCAAAGAACAAGCTCAGTACGCTCTCATACGACTGGGCTTCGATGGGCCGCGGGTTAAGGTGATGGAGCTTCTCGATAACTTCGGCCAAACCACGCGCATCGTGTTTTCCGGAGAGCAGCGCAACGCTCGCATCGATCCCGCGCTCTTCAAGTTTGTACCACCACCGGGCGTGGACGTGCTGGATGCCGCCGACGCGGGAGAATAGCCTGCAGTCATCCGCCTGCATGACTGACCAAAACCTCAGCACTTGCCGCCCCTTAGCAGACCGGGTGCGTCCAACCTGCCTCGAGACGGTTTTCGGACATGATCATTTACTAGGGCCCGGTCGGCCCTTGCGGGCCGCCATAGAATCAGACCACCTGCACTCCATGGTTTTTTGGGGACCGCCCGGAAGCGGCAAGACCACGCTCGCGCGGATCATCGCGGGCCACAGCCATGCCCAATTCATCGCCTTGTCGGCCGTGCTTTCGGGAGTGAAAGATATCCGAGACGCCATCGATCGGGCTCGCCTGGCGCGCCAGACTAAGGGGCAGGACACGGTGCTGTTCGTGGACGAGGTGCACCGGTTTAACAAGGCCCAACAGGATGCTTTTCTCCCGCACATAGAGAACGGCACGGTGGTGTTTATAGGGACGACCACGGAGAACCCCTCGTTTGAACTGAACAATGCACTGCTGTCTCGGGTGCGGGTGTACGTGTTAAAGCCGCTTGCCAAGGAAGACATTCGGCGCGTGATCGATCGGGCTTTGCAGGCGGTGGCAGAGGAGACGGACCGACCGCGCATGGCGCCCGATCTGCGCGATCAACTGGCCGCGGTCGCCGATGGTGATGCGCGGCAAGCCCTGAACCTCTTGGAGCTCGCGATCGATCTTGCCAGTAACGATGAGATCAAAGAAGAACATCTGCGCCAGGCAACAAGCTCGAGCCTGCTCAGGCGCTTCGATAAACGGGGCGAGGCGTTTTATGATCAGATATCGGCCTTGCATAAGGCGGTGCGAGGCTCCGATCCGGACGCGGCCTTGTATTGGTTCGCCAGGCTGAGCGACGGGGGATGCGATCCGCTATACGTAGCGAGGAGGGTGGTTCGCATCGCCTCAGAAGATATCGGCAACGCGGATCCGCGCGCTTTGCAAGTAGCTCTGAACGCCTGGGAGGCACAAGAACGCTTGGGCAGCCCGGAAGGAGAGCTCACCATCGCCCAGGCCATCGTATTCTTGGCCTGTGCCCCCAAGAGCAACGCCGTGTGTACAAAGCCTGGCAAGCGGCTCTCGATGGTGCGCGTCAGGGCGGCTCCCTGGAGTACCCCTGCGCCTGCGGAACGCGCCTACGCGCTTGATGAAAGCCTTGAATTACGGCAAAGGGTATCGCTATGCCCACGATGAACCGGAAGCCTACGCGGCAGGCGAATGCTACTTCCCGATAGAGCTCAAAGGCCGGCGGTATTATTATCCGGTCGAGCGGGGCCTAGAGGTGAAAATCGCAGAGAAGCTGGCACGGCTGCGCCGACTCGCTGAGCAAGGCCAGCCGCGGTGACCCGCTAACGTCTCTGTGTCATTACTGGCTTATATCGCTTTAGGCGGCGCCGTGGGAGCGGTGCTGCGATATGGGCTTTCCGCAGGTGTTCATCGCATGCTTGGAGCGAGCTTCCCTTTTGGAACGCTCACGGTGAATATCTTAGGATGTTTCGTCATGGGACTGCTCTACGCCCTGCTTGTGGAAAGGATGGATGTCGAGCCCGCTTGGCGCGCCGCAATCTTTATCGGTTTGTTGGGTGCGTTTACGACGTTCTCAAGCTTCTCCATGGAAACCCTTAATCTTTTAGAATTGGGAGAACAGGAGAAGGCTTTGGTAAACATCCTGGTTAGCGTATTCGGCTGCCTGCTGGTGTGCTGGGCCGGGCTGGTGATCGGCAGGCGGCTATGAAGACCATCCCAGTCAGCATGGTCAGGGTATATCTCACGGAAGAGGAGGGATTGTTGAAACGGGTATTGAACTATCTCCACGACCAGGCGTGTGTGGGTGGAGTCACGGTGTTTCGGGGCGTTACCGGTTTCGGGCATTCTGGAAAGATGCACTCTTCGACGCTGATGGATCTATCGCTTGACCTTCCGGTTGTAGTGGAATTCTTCGATGATCCGGAGCGGATTGACACCATCGTACGGGCACTCGATGGTATCGTAGAGCCAGGCCATATCGTCTGCTGGCCGGCGCGCGTTAGGGTGAAGGATGCCCAATGATCGATCCCCAGCTAGTGCGAAACCAATTGCAAGAGGTCACCAGGCGGTTAGCGAGCCGCGGCTATCCGCTCGATGTGCAAGCCTTGCAGCGGCTGGGATCCGAGCGCAAGCAGTTGCAAGTGCAAACCCAAGCGCTGCAACAGCAGCGCAACGAGAAATCCAAGCGGATCGGCCAAATCAAGGCGCGGGGCGAGGACTCGCAGCCTTTGTTAACGGAAGTGAGCGCGCTGGGAGAAAGACTAAAAGAAACAGAAACCCAACTGGAACAAACGCTGCGGGCCCTAGACGATATTCTGCTTGGCGTACCAAACCTACCCCATGAGTCCGTGCCTGTGGGCAGCGCGGAGGCGGACAACGTGGAGGTCCGGCGCTGGGGCGAGCCGCCGACGTTTGATTTTCCGCCCAAGGACCATGTGGACCTCGGGGAGCGCCTGGGCGCGATGGATTTTGCGGCTGCGGCACGGATCGCTAGAAGTCGCTTTGTGGTGCTCTCGGGGCCCCTCGCGCGATTACAAAGGGCGTTGATCCAGTTCATGTTGGATCTCCACACACGCGAGCATGGCTATAAGGAGGTCTACGTTCCTTTCCTGGTCAATGCCGAAGCCATGCGGGGAACCGGTCAGCTCCCCAAGTTCGAGGCCGATCTATTCGCGGTGCGCGAGCAAGGGCTATATCTCATTCCTACCGCTGAGGTTCCCGTCACTAACCTCGCTCGTGAGCAGATCATCGCCGATCCGTTGCCCCTAAACTTCGTTTGCCACAGCCCGTGTTTTCGCAGCGAAGCCGGCTCCTACGGCAAAGACACCCGCGGCATAATCCGCCAGCACCAGTTTGAAAAGGTCGAGCTGGTAAGACTGGTTCCGCCAGCGCATTCTTACCAGGCCTTAGAAGAGCTGACAGCGCATGCGGAAGCGGTGCTGCAGCGTCTGGGCTTGCACTATCGCGTGGTGAGCCTGTGCACCGCCGATCTCGGCTTCGCCTCCGCAAAGACCTACGATCTTGAGGTCTGGATGCCGGCCCAGCAGCGCTTTCGGGAGATCTCCTCCTGCAGTAATTTCGAAGCCTTTCAGGCCCGCCGCATGAAGGCGCGATGGCGCGATCCCGAAACCGGAAAGCCCGAGCTGTTGCATACCCTAAACGGATCGGGGCTGGCCGTTGGGCGCACTCTGATCGCGCTGATGGAAAACTTCCAGCAACAAGACGGCAGCATGCGCATCCCAGAGGCGCTGCAGCCTTATTTTGGCGCGGCGCAAATAGCCAGTGCGCAAAATCTGGGGTAGCAGGCTGAAGACCGAAGCATTCTAGCCACAACGCCCCTCCGCGCTGACAGCTTGTTAAAAACGCAAGCGTTTTATCAGAAAATGGCGTGACTCGCACACCGCGTCTGCGATCGGGCGGGGTGCGTCATTTCTGTGATGGGCGAACGAAGATCCCGAAAACCCGTTTCGGATGGTTTATACCGACGGGTCCGTCATCGATGGCCATGGCGGATTTACACGCCACAGTTTCGCAATTTCGCTCACCAGATCCTTCTCGAGCGGAAGGAATTGCTGCTCGACACGGAGCAGCATGCAGGCAAATGGGCGGTGCATGCGAAAGGCACTACGCAGCGGGTCAGTTCCAGCGCACGCTTTGGGTCGGGCGGTGCGCGTCCCTGAGCGTCCCATTCCCTGTTCCCCGCCCGTAGACTCTTTTATACCAGTCCCTTATTACCTGCTTGTGTCAGTGCGGCGGCAACAAAAAGAAAAGCGATATAGGGGCATTTCGATGCCCGCCGGTAGGAGCACGTCCTGCGCGTTATATAGCCGACTACTTGGCTTGCTATGCGTATAAAACCCATTCGCATAGCAACACGAGGCTCTTTCTGCTTATGTTGCATGGTGTTGTCATCTTGTCTTGGGCCGATGACACTGGACCAAGCGGTTGTAGCCTATAACGAAGCCACGACCGACGCTCTGTCGAAACAGCATCGCGCGAGCACGCCACCACCAGCCGATACACCGTGTCCTTTCGGCAGAGGTCTGTGGAGGCGCCGTCAGATCCTCCTTGGCCGAGATTCCAGTGCGCCTATCGAGGCGCAGAATCCGAGCCAGGACTGTGCGCGAGAGGACAGCTATCTGGCCTGCGGGTAGTCGATTAGCGCG
>JBOIEG010000516.1:0-2494 GCA_050740915.1 Gammaproteobacteria bacterium
TGCGCTCGGGATCTCGCGTTCCGGCGGTGCTCGGAATCCTCATGTATTTCAATATACACTGCGGTTCCTGCGCTCCGGCGGAACGCGACCTTCCTTCGCTCGCGACGGTTTTTCACAAACTCTCAGAGCTTGCGAAAAAATCTACTGCGCTCGGAACCTCACGTTCCGGCGGTGCTCGGAATCCTCATGTATTTCACTATACACTCCGGGTCCTGCGCTCCGGCGGAACGCGACTTTCCTTCGCTCGCGACGATTTTTCACAAGTTCTCACTCAAGCATGACCTGAAAGACCTGGAATATCGCATGACGATCAAGTTGGGCGTAATGTTAGTGGTGGCCGTGGGCGCGATGGCGACGCTGGTGAAAGTGTTGTAGCCGCGAAGGAGCACAGGAAGCGGAGCCATAGCCAGGGTAGGTTGGGCAAAAAGCGTGGCGTTGTCCAACATTCAGCGATTATCAACGCACAACGCGGCCAGTTTACACTCAGTTTCTCGATCGAAGGTTTAAGCCATGATACGACGAGTGGAATCCCGCCAACGGGGTCCGAATCCTGGCTATGAGCTGCCGCGGCAAACCCAGCGAAACTCGCACCCAGGTGAATATGGATTAGCATTCCGGGTTAGAGATTTGTCAAACACGCTAGCTCTTCTTCAAAAAGAAGTGGTACTCGCTCTGTTCCTGCCGATAATCCAACAACTCCGTTTGGCCTTGGCTCGCGAAGGCCCGGAAGTCGATCACCGATGCGGGATCGGTGGCGATGACATGCAGGACTTGACCGCTTTGCATGCGCAGGAGGGCGACTTTGGTCTTCAATATGGGCAATGGGCAGTTCAGACCCGAGGTATCAAGCTCCACATCGAAATCCCGCATCGTCGTTCAAGCATCCGTCGTGGACTAGCGATTATGGCATGGCGGTCTTGGGGGAAGAAACGCTGCACGCTGTAGAGCAGGGTACGCACTCGTCATGGGCTATCTCCCCATTTTTATTGAGCTAGAAGGAAAACCTTGCCTCGTGGTGGGGGGCGGCGTGGTCGCGGCGCGCAAGGCGCAACGCCTTCTTCAAAGCAAGGCGGAGGTCACGGTGGTCGCTCCGGCGTTATGTGCCGAGCTGGAAACGCATCTGGTAGAGCGTGCCGTCCGACACCTCGCCAGGCAATTCTTGCCTCAAGATCTGCTCGGGTGTTTTTTGGTAGTGGTGGCGTCTGACGATGCAGAAGTCAATCGCCGCGCGGCGCGCCTTGCTCAAGATCGCGGCATTCTGGTCAACGTGGTGGATGCACCACAGCTGTGCACGTTTATCATGCCGTCGATCGTGGATAGGGATCCGGTTCAAATCGCCGTTGGCACCGGCGGCGCATCGCCGGTGCTCGCACGCTTGCTGCGCTCGCGCTTGGAGACCCTGATCCCCTCTTCCTACGGTAGACTGGCATCCCTGATGGGGGCGTTCCGGGAACGGGTTAAAGCGCGCTTCCCCAACACCCGGGATCGGCGTCGCTTCTGGGAAGCGATGCTCAGTGGACCGGTTGCCGAGCTGCTCTTCAGCGGTCGTGAAAACATGGCCTTGTCCTACTTGGAGCAAGCCTTAGATGGATCGGCCGACGTTCCGGATGCGGTCGGTGAGGTCTACCTGGTTGGCGCGGGTCCCGGCGATCCGGATCTGTTGACGTTTCGTGCCTTACGGCTTATGCAACAGGCAGACGTGGTGCTCTATGATCGCTTGGTCGCCCCGGAAATCGTTGCGCTCGCGCGCCGCGACGCCGAGCGGATTTATGTGGGGAAGCAACGTGAGCGGCACAGCCTTCCCCAAGCAGAGATCAATCAGGCACTGGTCAGACTTGCCCGAGAGGGCAAGCGGGTGCTGCGCCTGAAAGGCGGAGATCCATTCATCTTCGGTCGGGGGGGCGAGGAGATCGAGACCTTGTCCCAAGAAGGGATCCCGTTTCAAATAGTACCGGGCGTTACCGCCGCATCGGGTTGCGCGTGCTACGCTGGGATCCCATTGACTCACCGCGACTTCGCGCACTCTTGTGTTTTTGTGGCAGGGCACCTCAAAGACGGTGCTCTCGATCTCAACTGGAGCGCTTTGGTCCAACCCAAACAGACCATCGCGGTATACATGGGGTTGCATGGCTTAGACCTGCTGTGTAGGGGCCTCATCGACAACGGGCTATCTCCCGCCATGCCAGCGGCTTTGGTCGAGCGCGGGACCACACTGCGACAACGCGTCGTCTGCACTCGGCTCGAGGGCTTAGCCAAGAAGATCACAGAGTGCGATGTGCAACCACCGGTGCTGGTGATCATCGGGGAGGTAGTGAAACTGCGAGAAAAGTTGGCGTGGTTTGAGTCCACGCAGCAGTCCGGTTTGCTCGTGTCCTTCCGGTAAGCCTGCATGAATTCCGCTGAGGTTCTTGATATCGTCAGTTGCCGCTTTAGGAGTGCAGGAAGGACAGCTGATGGTAACCGCAAAGATACGGGCGGGTACACCCGCACATGC
>JBOIEG010000517.1:0-1853 GCA_050740915.1 Gammaproteobacteria bacterium
GCGCTCGGGATCTCGCGTTCCGGCGGTGCTCGGAATCCTCATGTATTTCAATATACACTGCGGTTCCTGCGCTCCGGCGGAACGCGACCTTCCTTCGCTCGCGACGGTTTTTTCACAAACTCTCAGACGGCGGCGAATCAATAGTTATGGGCACTTCGAAAAATTCCATCCCTGGAATTTTTGCGAATCGCAGCAAAATGCGATTTTTTGCTTTGCTCCATGGTTCAAACAGTTACCTGCTTGAAACAGGTGCGGCATATCCCTATACCGCCGGGCACTTCGAATTAATCGAAGCGCCCTCATTTCCGTGTTAGCCAACATGTACCTACAACAATTTCTCTTCGGCGTTTACCCCTACATCGCGCTGAGCGTCTTTTTCCTGGGCAGCCTGATCCGCTTCGACCGCGAGCAATACACTTGGAAGGCGGACTCCAGCCAGCTATTGGAGCGAAAACAACTGCGCTTGGGCAGCAACCTGTTTCACATCGGTATACTGGCCTTGTTCGCCGGACATCTCGTCGGCCTGCTCACTCCGCAGCGGCTGTTTCTGGCGTCAGGCGTCTCAGACATGGCTCACCAGTATGCTGCCATCATTGCGGGGGCGGCCTTCGGCATCGTCTGCATGATGGGTGGGGTGATCTTGTGGAGACGGCGCATGTTCAACCCTAGGGTTCGCGCCACCAGCCGGTTTATGGATATCTTTATCTTAGATTGGTTGCTGGTGACTTTAGCGTTGGGCCTTTCCACTATCCCGGTGTCGATCACCCACGTCTTGCACGGTAACGTTCAGACCATGATCGCGCTCGCTGAATGGGCTCAGAGCGTAATGACCCTCCAGCCCAAACCGTTGCTATTGCAGGCTGTTCCGCTGATCTTCAAAATCCATCTGTTTTTTGGTCTCAGCGTGTTTTTTCTGTTCCCGTTCACCCGCCTGATCCACGTATGGAGTGTGCCCCTGAGCTATTTGGTCCGGCCCTACCAAATCGTGCGCACGAAGTACGTACGGTATCGTTAGGCGGCCGTTCGGGCCCGTTCGGCTGAAGCTCAACCGGTTTACCACGCCCACCCAGTGCGATTCCAGTTCGTCGAGCCGGCCGAAGACTTCTCTGACGGCCTCAAGGTGCTCTACAGCTACCATGAGCAGTTTCTAAAACGGGGGCGCGAGCTTCTCGATCTGGTCGATCGGATCCAGAGCGATGGAATGACCGAGGAGCACGCCTACCAGTGCGTGCACCTTCATTGCTATTACCAACGCGCCAATCCTTTGCATCATCAGGACGAGGAAAGGGTTTTGTTCCCCCTCATCGTCCACCGCTCGTTTCTCGTCGATGGCATGATCGAACGGCTTGCCCTAGACCATCAAGAGATAGAAGAGGCGTGGGATGAGCTCGCGCGCATCATAGGCTGCCCTGAACAGATCGCCGATCGCGAAAAGCTGAAACAACGGGTCTTGGCGTTCGAGAAGCTGCAACGCCAGCATGTGACCCGCGAGAACGAAGACTTTTTCCCCGCCATTGAAGAATGGCTAAGCCCGGAGCAGCGAACAGAAACGGGGAAGGAGATGGCGAGCATGCGCGTGCTGCGCCGTTCCTAAGCTTCCCCAGGTTTCGCTAAGCCCCATTGACCATCCCTGTTATAGGGAAATCCTCAACCCCGCCCCGATTAGTTCCTGGTCGCCGCAAGAGCGATCGGCAACCGCTGTTCCAGACCTTGTGCGCCGAAGCTCCATCGTGTCCTTCCGGTAAGCCTGCATGAATTCCGCTGAGGTTCTTGATATCGTCAGTTGCCGCTTTAGGAGTGCAGGAAGGACAGCTGATGGTAGCCGCAAAGATACGGGCGGGTACACCCGCACA
>JBOIEG010000518.1:0-3988 GCA_050740915.1 Gammaproteobacteria bacterium
CGCAGGCCAGATAGCTGTCCTCTCGCGCACAGTCCTGGCTCGGATTCTGCGCCTCGATAGGCGCACTGGAATCTCGGCCAAGGCGGATCTGACGGCGCCTCCACAGACCTGCCGAAAGGACACGATCGGCCAGCCCTTTGCGTAGACCAGGTACTTCAGCTGCTCCCCGACCGGCTGCGTGTAGCCGAGGTAGTGGTGGCGCTCGAGCAAGCTATTGAACAGCGCCTTTTCCGGCGTGCGCCGCACTTGGCGCCACGCGATGGCTCCCATCTCGGCCAGGCTCGCACGCAGCGGCACCGCGTCCACGCTGACTGGCGTGGGTGGGGGAGATCTCTCCGCGCTTTCCGCCTGTCCATGGGGTTGCGATAAAGGTGAAGGCGAGCTTGTCGCCCTTGCGCTTCCAACGGCAGCTAAGAACCCAAGCGTTTTCTATCGCCACATCCGGCTTGATCACCTTGAAGCCGTTTTGCTCCAAGGCCCACACCATGAGCTGTCGCACGTGCGAGGCCAGAGGCAGGCTAAGCTCGTTGTCCTTGCTGTAGCAATCGCTGGCGCTAAACAGAACGTTCGTACCAATGGTTTGCCGTTGCTCGGAAAGAACGCTGATAACCTTAGTCTGCATTGCTTGTATGCCCGTGACCTCAGCGCTACTTTGCAGCGACACACTCGCCAGAGTGAAAAGCGCACTGAGCGTAAGCGGTAGGTAAGGTAAATAAGCACACTTCATGCTTGGACCTCCTTGAGTGGGCACCGATCAAAAAGTGATCCTGCCACGTTAACGTCCCTCTTTCTGTGAAATAATCACAACGGCGGCTTTGATCCCGAGCAGGCAGCGGCGCACCGCAGGCGACGCTCACGTTGGTTGATCTCTGGGGACGGTGAATGCCGAATCGCCGCGTGCCGGCTTCGGCTTCTTGGCTTCCTAGCAAGCCGTCATTGATTGCACCGCTGATCTTCGGAAATAGCGGCTGCGCCCTGGTTGATTTTCGGCGCTTCGCTGAGGTTAAGGCTGTAACTGGGCAGCACCGTCTCCGGCCCCGGCGGCACCCCGCCGCGGTCGCTGACGATGAAGCTGCTGGCGTTTTTCGCCGTGCGTGCCGAACAGCGATCGCTCAAGAGACTGGCGGCATCGAGGAAGGATGTGGGCAGCTCCAAGGCGCTGCTGATGACGTCGGTGTCGGGGGAGTCGATGTCGACGTTGCCTTCGACGCCAAACCGATTCGAGGCTTTGATCTCGCTATCCGATGATCGAAACAGGAAGTCGGTCCTGATACGAATATTGCCGGCACTCCCTTCGAGGGCATTTGCGACGATCCTGCTGCCTCCATCGAGCACTGTGAATACCGGATCTATGTTGATGTCGCCTCCGTTGCCTGTCCCGTTTCCGTCAGGGCCGGGCGCTACAGAGCAGGGCCGGGCGCTACAGAGGTCGTGATGCTGCTTTGGTCGCGCAAACGTAATAAGAAGCCCGCCTTCAAATCGATATTTCCGGCGTTGGCCTCCTCGGTCTCAACACTCACGCTGCTCTTGTCGAATATCCGGAACGTGTCGTCGGCGCGCGCCATCACGTTACCGGATACAGCGTTAGGATTAGGACTCTCGCTTTGGGCCAGGATCTTGGCGCCATTCATCAGATCGATATCCGATGCGCTAATGTTTATACTGCCACCCTTGCCGTTGCCAAGTGTGCTGGCAGAGATCGCCGCGCCATCACATATCGTTAATTTACCCGCTCTGATAGCCACGCTGCCGGCATCACCGTCAGCGGTTGTTTCGCTGGTGATGGCAGTGGATGGACCGCTGAGCAACACCGTCCCGCTCTTGCCATTTATCTCGTTTATCTCGATATTACCACCTTTACCGCTGCCGCGTGTGCGGGCCGAAATCGTTCCACCGCTGCTTAAGCGAATATCAGGAGATTCGATCGCCACATTACCCCCTGCGCCAGAAGTCGACGTGCTTGCGCTTACTTCACCGCCCCCGCTCACCATAAACCGCCCGGCTTTAATCATGATGCTACCCGCCGATCCAGCGTTGCCAGCGTTTTGATCTGTCACGAGGCTAGCCGCAGTAATACCACTACCAACACCTGTTACGGCTACCTCGCCTTCGGGCGCATTCACAGTAATCGCGCCTGCGTTTCCTTTGTCTCGGGTCGTACTCTCTACGGAACCACCATCTTCGACTAAGAGATTATCCACCTCCAGACGAATCTCTCCGGCGTTTCCTGATCCACGTTCGTTCCTGGTCGAAATCGTGCCACCGTCACGTAGCGTTAAACGACCGGCCTTAACAAAAACGCGGCCTGCATCGCCTTCACCCCGGGTAGCACTATTGATATTGCTAGGGTTTGCAGGGTTTCGACCGCTGATTACGACAGAGTCTTTCGCGTTTATGAGTATCTGCCCACCCATGCGTGCGATGACGTTTGTAGTTCCAATCGTAGCGCCGTCACTCAGAAAAAGGTTTTCTACTTCAAGTTCAATCGTGCCTCCTGTACCTCCCTCCCCGCCGGCGCTAGCGCTGATTCCGCTATCCGATAGTTCCAACCTAGGTGCCGATATGCGGATATGACCGGCGTTGCCATCCTCACTAACGTCGGCTACGATAACGCTTCGCAAAGAATCTTTACGCCCCACTAGAGAGACCGAATCGGTGGCATTAATTTCGATGTCCCCCGCATTTCCAGAGTCAGGGGTGGTGTCGAGGCTTCCACCGTCTCTCAAGGCCAGCTTCGCCACGTCAACCGTAATATTACCTCCTTCTTTTCCAACCTGTGCGCCCCCAGTTACCGTGAACGCTCCGGTGTGGACAAGGAGGTCTTCCAACTCGTTGAAATTAGGAGGACGAATCGGATTTTGCGGTCCATTTGCGGATAGAGGCGAATTGGGCGTTTTATCAGCACTTCGCTATTCGAGCGTGCCTGAACTACGTCGACTTGCCCCCCGGGCGCATCGAGAACCCCACTTTCTACGTGAACCGCCCCAATTTGCGCGATGGATCCAAAAGGAAAAACACGTGGATCACCTTTCCCGACGAAGGAGAGGGATTCACCCGTGGGCACCCCGAGTTTGCTGCCTGATACAGTAATAGGTCGTTGTTCGGATTGGTCTGATGGAAGGAATCCGAACGCACGCGGAGGCGCGGTAGTGAGAAGCGCATCATTAGCTGTAGGAACCGCATCAAATTGGATCCCGTCCCCAAGCTTGATCGAGTCAGCCGTGCTGGCGTGAAAAGATCCCTGCACATCCAGAGTTGCGTTAGGGCCAAACGTGAGACCTGCCGGGTTCAACAAGAATAGGTTGGGAGCGGAGTTCTGAAAGCGGGTTCTTATCGCTCCGTCGATCTCAGAGACGGTGGGACCCGTCACCCGGCCGAGGATATTCTCGATCGAACCCATAGCGCCGCTATCGTTAAAGGTCGCGGTCTGAGCCGAATTGAGTCTGAATTCCTCGAAGCTGTGAAAAAGATTAGTCCCAACCAGTCGCCCAAATCTGGCCTCTACCTGGAACTCAGGGCCGGGAAGCGGGCCAGCTGGGCCCATGCTGCCGTCAAGCGTCACCTCCGCATGGGATACCGACGAGACGATAGCGAGCCACCAGCCAACCCGCCGAACTCTACTCAAAACGTATGGTCAGCTCCTTCATGGGCCACTGTAGCCACAGACGTGCTTAAGTAAGTCTCTATTGCTATCGCCGAGGCCCTCCCATTCTTGAGGTGTAATATCAGCTTTAGTCTTAACAACGCCGCAAGAGGCGGCAACTTTCTTCATTTTATGTTTAGCGAGGTCTCTTTTTAACGTTTCGCATAAAGCAGAAAGGGTCAAAGAATGCATAGCGTTCATCACGTCCTTCGTCAGTTATATTTTTGGCTCCTCAGCAAAATTTGTGGGTAGTTTTCTACTTGATAGACCCCATGGAGTTAAGGGCGTCTGAGGAAAACAACGATTCTGACGCAAGTCCTACAGGCTCTGGCTGTGGATATATGG
>JBOIEG010000519.1:0-2430 GCA_050740915.1 Gammaproteobacteria bacterium
ACCAAAATCCCAAGCCCTTCATCTGGACGGCCACCGTCGAGGACATCATCAAGAAGATCGAGCGGGCGCGGGTCAAGATGGAGCAGATCAAGCCCAGATCCACCCTGCCTCGAGGGAAAAAGAAGGCAGCTTAACTGTAAAGTTATTTAAGGGACACTACACTAGGTCATGCGCTAGACACGCCGCCTGAACGACCGCGCCAAGATCGTTTGGAGTAATGTTTTCGAGATCGTCCTTCTCTTTTTGAATCCGAACGGCAACTGCTTTTCCCAACGTTCGTCCAACCTGAGCAACTTCAAGACTATGGGTTAGCCTTGTGTGTACATGATCGTTTGCCGCTAATGGATGTACCTGCGTCTTGCGACTTAACCGCCGAAAAGCTCCTGAGAACATAATTCGGTCAATATCAGCCTCGAATGCGCTTCGGTAAGGATTCGTCGTCGGTGAACTGTCCGGTGGTCCCAATCGGCTTCTGGAAAGCAATTTTTCCCAACTCATGCGTGGGTGACTCATGTGCCTACCCTTCAATGTCGAATACCTGCCAGATCTATCGAATAGGATTTTATCCGCCGTGCCACGAATGTTAAATAGCGTACCCCGGGGGGCTACCCACGGGACTGAACCGCGGGATCGGCGCCCCGTGCACCTGGCTGAGTGACGTTGCGGCAGCCACGAGACGGGCCACCGCGGACAGGATTGTTTTGTCATCAAGCATGACAACCTCTTTGGCTTAGCGAGTCGATTTTCGCCTCAATCCTAGCCAAAGGCTAAGCGGCGTCCAGTTCGATATGCACCGATCGCCGTAGCGATGTTGACTAGCGCATCCAGCAAAAAGCGCGACACACGGCCACGCAATAGATCGCTTGCCTTCCCGTCCTCCATTGTGCCACGCTGCTCGCCGAGCGATTGGGAGAAATTCGACGCAGCACGGAGTCTGCTTGACTTAGGCCGAAGCCGGGCTCGAAGCCGCCGATCATCGCGAACACTCTTGGGCCGTTTGTAACCGTGGGCCAACACAGAGTTACGGTCGGGAGTATTCTCTTTCAAGCCGCCAAACCGATCTGCCTGCGCTGATCTTCCAAGCCGTCCCTGAAGAATACTCAAAAAGCTAACGTGGAATTCCAGGCTAGTACTGCGCCATGTCTGGCACACACGCAACCTCACCGGCGCGCCGCTTTTTGGCGCGTCCGCGTGGAGCGCCGCGTTAGGTGTGCGGTGGTCTCCGCAACTTCAAGAAGACCCCGCAGCGCCTCGTTTACCGCCGTATCGGTTGGGAACGCTTTGGCTACCTCGGGCTCCAAGATCACGACGTTGGTTTCCGCGGCGAGGCGCGCGGTATATTTCCCGCGCACGAGTTTGCCAAAGTCCGCACGTTTGTACTCTGACCGAAGTTCGTCAGGAGCTTTTCGGCTAACCTTCTTCATAAATCTTTCTTTCCTGTCTCGTTGCTAATCGAGCACTGATTATACGAATGACTTTGCCTTCTTCGGTATGCGACACGGCCAGAAAGCGTCCTTGTTTTGATATGCCAAAAGTGACGAAGCGGTGCTCCCTAACGGAATGGTCTGGATCGAGCCCGTGGCCGAGAGCACATCCCGAAAGACAGTTGATGCCTCCTCGAAGGAGACACCATGCTTCCGCAGATTGGATTCAGTCTTCTTCGGATCCCAAGCGAATCTCACCTTCTCATTGTAGCGGCCAGTCGTGTTGCCCGTCTAACGCTGTCCGAGTTGATGGGCCTGTTATGTTTGCTCATCTTTCAAAGACTTTACGTAACGCTCTAGGTCATTGTCTCTTAGCATCTGGCTCAGGTCGTCAGGTGGCACGATTCCTCAAAGCGACAGGGGCCAGGGTCGCTTATTCTTTTTGGATATCGATCCCGGCCCTTTTCCTCCGACTATCATGTGTAACCCATGTCTCCAGACTTTTTGTTCCCTATCTCTCCGACCAGGCCGCTGGCTTAGCCACTTCTTGAAGGAAGCCTGGCTCTCACCTGATGGCTTCCCAGCTAACAACCCCTCAACACTAATATCCTCGTCGATACCTTCCCAATGAATACCCTGTCCTCTACCAATTAATCTCCAGCTGTTTCGTTCCTCTGGGGTAGCGTGGACAAGGCGAGGAAACCATGTGATCGGAACGGATATGGTCCGTCCATCGCTCAGATCTATGCTCAATGTATCCTCGGGTACCGTGACGTCCGCAGCGTTCGGGACTTCAATCTCAACCACCGAAATAGTCATTCCAAGCCTCCAGTAATTCCCCTTGATTCTCACTGACGATATTCTGGATCCATATAATCCGACTTTGACAGTTGCTACGGACATGATTGTTATTTAGTCAGACGGGTCAATGCCTTAGGGGTGTTGGCGAAACCACCCCTGTACGCAGAGGGTTAAGCGATCTGAAGGAGCGGTGGGGGATTCTTTA
>JBOIEG010000520.1:0-1472 GCA_050740915.1 Gammaproteobacteria bacterium
TGTCCATATATCCACAGCCAGAGCCTGTAGGACTTGCGTCAGAATCGTTGTTTTCCTCAGACGCCCTTAACTCCATGGGGTCTATCAAGTAGAAAACTACCCACAAATTTTGCTGAGGAGCCAAAAAGAAGACCGGGGCAAAAAGCCCCGGTCAAAGCAGAACGGGCGGGAGGGGAGGGAATACCCGTCCTGCAATGATCCTATCGGCTGCCGGCTGGAATACTTTAGGGAAGCCTCCGAAGCCGGCTTTCGCAGACTCTTTTGACGTTGCCCATGTCCGGGGTGCGGTGAACGTGGGCGCTTGACTTTCTGGGTTATGGCCTTATATAAGCGCCCTGGAAGAGGTTCTGTTTTCTGGAGGTCAACGTGAGAATTCTGCTCTTCATCGCGACCAACATCGCCGTAATGGTGGTGTTGGCTATCGCTACCAAGCTCTTTGGCATTGAGCCCTATCTCAATCAGCAGGGACTCGATCTCACGTCGCTTCTGATCGTATCCGGGATCATCGGCATGAGCGGCTCCCTCATCTCGCTGATGATGTCCAAGACCAGCGCCAAACACATGATGGGAGTGCAGATCATTGAAAACCCGTCTACCCCCACGGAAGCCTGGTTGCTGGACACCGTGGCGCGGCAGGCCAAGGGCGCCGGGATCGGTATGCCTGAGGTCGGAATATTTCAATCGCCGGACATGAATGCCTTCGCCACCGGAATGGATCGAAATAAGGCTTTAGTGGCTGTCAGCACCGGCCTGCTTGAAGGCATGCGCGAACCTGAGGTGGAAGCCGTATTGGGGCACGAGATGTCGCATGTCGCGAACGGCGATATGGTGACTCTGGCTTTAGTGCAAGGGGTGGTTAACACCTTCGTGTTCTTCCTTTCCAGGGTTATCGGTCAGCCTCGTGGACCGAGTGGTGTTTCGGACCGAGCAAGGGCACGGCCCTGGGTTCTGGATCACGTCGATAATCGCTCAAGTCGTGCTCGGGGTCCTGGCCACCGTAATCGTGATGTGGTTTAGCCGCTATCGTGAGTTTCGGGCGGATGCGGGCGGGGCGAGCTTAGCGGGTCGGGAAAAGATGATTTCCGCTTTGGAACGCCTGCGCCGGAGCATAGATCAGCCGCATTTACCGGATCAATTTGCCGCCTTTGGGATCACCGGCGGAGTTAGAGGTGGGTTGACACGCTTGTTCATGAGCCATCCCCCGCTGGAAGAACGCATCGCCGCCTTGAGAAAATCGTGTCCTTCCGGTAAGCCTGCATGAATTCCGCTGAGGTTCTTGATATCGTCAGTTGCCGCTTTAGGAGTGCAGGAAGGACAGCTGATGGTAGCCGCAAAGATACGGGCGAGTACACCCGCACATGCCGATCCCCTCGAGCAGGTTCATCGGCGCTTCGAGGGCTGGCGCAGGACTCGCGAGCGTCTCTCGCCCATCCCTGAGGCGCTGTGGGCTTCGGCGGTGGGATTGGCCAGAG
>JBOIEG010000521.1:0-3520 GCA_050740915.1 Gammaproteobacteria bacterium
TCAAATAAAGCCCTGGATGCTTCGTCTGCCATGAGGGATACCGTTGCTTCAGTTGTGTTCCCGCTATTTTACCAGCTCCCTTCTCATCATTCCCCTGTCCCAGGAGGTTTTTTCACAGCCTCTCAGACGGCCATCGAAGAATTCCGTCTTGAGTCCTGCCTCATACTGCTGGGCGGTTTCAGGATCGAACGGTTCGCCGCTGGCGGAGAGCCCACCATTGCTGCTGCCAAAAGATTCGACGTAGTTCCCGTATAGCGAGAGCCAAGGCCAGGGCTGGTAGAGTACCCCGACGCGCGGGCTGAAGGACTTGGTGCGTTGCACGTCCTCCTCAACGTCATTCAACGAGATGACTGACTGACCAAACTCGGCTTCCGCCCAGTCGTAACGCCCGCCGCCCAAGATGTGCAGTTTGTCCCATAGGGTAATTTGATCCTGAAAATAGGCCCCGTACCATTGGTCATGGCTTTGAGTAAAGTGATTACTACCACCGGCGGTCAGTGAGGCTAAATCCAAGCCATAGACGGGATTGAAGATATCCGTGGGCGGCACGCCGACTACTGTCAGGATGCCATTGTTGATCTGCTCATCCCTGCGATAGTAATCGAAGCCCACCAGGACAGCGTGTTCCAGTATCCCGGTCGTGAAACGGCCGGTCAGGTCTAGATTGGTGGCGTAAGCAGTGCGGCTAAAATCAGTCTGGTGCCACAAACCACGGTCCACGGTGCGGTTGTCGGCACGCAGGCCGAGAAAGAAAAGAATCGTTTGATCATAATCGGCGTCGTTGTAGTGGGAGCGGTTCGTGAGTTTCCAATCATCGTTGAACCGGTACGACCAGTTGAATCCCGCCAGAACGCGCTCCTGGGTGTTGGGGTGCTCGCGATTGAGCACCGCGTCCCCCAGATACCGGCTGATGGGGATGGGCGCCGGCCGGTTTCCGATGGCGGGAATGCCGATGTCGCTGCCGTCTTCGACGAACTCGTCGTGCTGGTATTCGAGGTCGAGGTTGAATTCCAGCCGCTCCGTGGGCCGCCAAGTGAGTGACGGCGCTACGAAGATATGCTCACGCGAGACGAAGTCTCGAAACGAGTCGTTGTCCTTGTAGGCGATGTTCATACGATACAAGAGGGAGCGATCGGCTAGCACCGGCCCGGTGGCGTCCACGGTGGTGCGGTAGAGATCGTAGGCGCCGAACTGTTGCTGCAACGAGTAATAGGCCTCTTCCAACGGGCGTTTGGTAACAAGATTAATGATCCCTCCCGGCTCGACCCGCCCGAACAGCATGGCCGCGGGACCTTTGAGCACCTCGATCCGCTCCAGATTGGCCGTCTCCAGAAAGGATATAAACCTTTGCGGAAGACCGTCGCGGTATGTATGGCCCCCGGCATCGAATCCGCGAAGAATGAAGCCGTCGTAAAACTCGAAAGTCGACGGCTGTACACCGCTTACGTTCTTCAGGGCGTCAAGAACGGAAATCACTTGCTGGTCATCCAGCACCGCTCGCGGCACCACCTGGATCGACACCGGCGTCTCCATGATCGGCGTGGCGGTGACGATCATCTCCGGCAGGGTGATGTCTTCTTCGGGTTTGGCATTCGCGGCGTCGCTGACGGTGACCGTGTTGTCCTTGAGGAATTCGTAACGGAGGCCGGTACCATCGAGCAGCCGTTTGATGGCCTCTTGCGGTGTGTATTCTCCTTGCACGCCACGGGTCGTCAGCCCTTCCACCGCCTCCGGGGGATAAAGGATCTGAAGCCCCACCTCCTTGGCGAGGCTGTCGAGCGCCGTTCCCAGGGACTGCGGCGGGACATCGAAGCGGACGCCTTGGGCATAGCCGGTGTGCGGACAGAGTAGCGCCGCCGCGCAGAGCCAGCCGAGCCAGCGACGGCGTTCGGTTCCGGTACGGTGCGGAACCGTGATGGACGAAGTGCGTGGTGTGTGCATGAGGTTTTCCTCCCTAAGCGTGATTGTGATCGCTCTACCCGAGCGGGAGGCTCGGGCGCCTTCTATCCCTTAAGACGCACGAGGAAGGAAAAACCCTGAAGAGGAGGAGAAAGTTTCTTGCCTGGCTTCCCCGAGTAGCTGGGGAGGGGTAAGATGGGGTCGTTATTTTCGGGGATTGCCATGTCTATCTTGCGCAAAAATGTGACTCTCAGCGTTGCGGAGTACCTCGCAGGAGAGCCCTATAGCACAGTCAAGCACGAGTATGTGAACGGACAGGTCTACGCCATGGTAGGGGTAAGCCGCGCCCACAATCGGATAACAGTGAACCTGACCCTTGCCTTGGGGAATCACTTACGCGGAACACCATGTAAGGTTTTCACCTCCGACATGAAGGTGCGGATCAACGATATTTTTTACTACCCGGACCTTGCCGTCGGCTGCGGTGAATCCAATCCCAACGACTACTATCTTTCCCAACCGGTATTGGTGATTGAAGTGCTTTCGCCCTCCACGGAGCGGTTGGACTTGGTAGAAAAGCGCCTCAACTATCAATCCCTCCCAAGCCTGCACGAATACGTGCTAGTGGCTCAAGACAAGCCGGAAGTACGCATCTTTCGACGCGCTGAAGCAGGCTGGGACTTGGAGATCTTCGCGGCCAACGATACGGTGCGTTTCCAGTCGGTGGATTTGGCCGTTCCTATCGCAGAAATTTATGAAGACGTTGAGAGCCGCCAGGAGCATTGATCCTAGATTCGGCAGTTGACTTGCCCAAAAACCCGCTCACCCTTCTATACCCTTCGACAAGCTCAGGACAGGCATTAGGGCGAATGGGTTTTTGGGCAATCACCGAATTGGTGAAGAGGAGGCGGACCGTTCGTGCTGCTGATGTATAGAAGCCTGTCCTGAGCTGCGTCGAAGGGCATGAACGGCTTTCCAGACATTCATCAACTAGGTGAGCAGTCAAAAATCCCGCTCACCCTTCTATACATCAGGGCGAATGGGATTTTTGACTGTGCAACTGCTCTTTTTAGGATTAAACGTCAATACGCCCTAGTTTCGCAGCCTTCGCGTAATCCGCAGGGTGTTTGGGGCTTGAGGGGCGATGTCGATGGACAGGACCTTCGGCAGAGCCAGGAGCAAGGTGTCGATGTCGTCGCTGCGGAAGTTGTCGCTGATGCGCAGGTTAAGCACGGATCGGTCGGGCGTCTCGATGCGTAGATCCTGGTAGCGGGCCACCTCGCGCAACACTTCCTCCAAGGAGGTGGCAGCGAAGACCAGCCGGTGCTCGCGCCAGAGCGCCAGAGCGTTCACGTCGGCCCGCTCCAGCGGGGAAAAACCTGTAAGCTGTAAGCGACCTGCTCGCCGGGCCGAAGCCTCTGGCTTGAGGGGTCGCGCACCCCTATGCCCAACTCGACCGCGACCTGGCCTTCGAGGAGCGCCACGGTCACCCGTTCGTGTCCTTCCGGTAAGCCTGCATGAATTCCGCTGAGGTTCTTGATATCGTCAGTTGCCGCTTTAGGAGTGCAGGAAGGACAGCTGATGGTAGCCGCAAAGATACGGGCGGGTACACCCGCACATG
>JBOIEG010000522.1:0-6104 GCA_050740915.1 Gammaproteobacteria bacterium
GCGATACATTGCCGCCTTTTTGTAGCGAGATTGCCATAACGACCTCCTCTTTAACTTGACTATAGATACTTACGTTCCAATGTTGAACACAACGACTCCGAACAAATTCTATTTCATGCGCATATTCAATAAGCTGCCAGCACCAAGTTATTCCCTCCCCCTGGCAGGGGGAGGGCGAGGGTGGGGGTTGAGCGTCGCATAGTTCTGAGAGACGCGACCCCCATCCTACCCTTCCCCCTTCCGGGGGGAAGGAATCGAAAAGAGCATACAATTTCAAATATCTTTGGCTAGGATTGATTGACTGTGTGACTAGGTTCCTGAAACCGTACCGGGACGCGCTTGCCGGGTCCCGGGATGGTGCACCCCTCGACGTCGGTGACGATGGGTGGGGCGGGTGTGCGCGTCAACCCAACTCGAAGTCGCTCGGATCCTGACCGAGCTCCACCGCTATCTTTTTCGCGACGCGCTTCTCGCCGTCATCAAAGTTACCATCCGCCCCCGCGATGGAGATGATGAGGCGAATTACGATCCGCGCCGCGGCATCGTTGTCCTTGAGCTTGCGCAGGGCTTCATAGGCCTTGGTCTCTCCGATGTCCTGGTCGAACTCGAACTGACCCACGAAGCCTTGAAAGGCCTTGATGACATCGGCGGTGGTGAATACCGAGAGAGCTTCATGGCTCTCGATGAACTTGACCATCTTTTGCTTCTCGTCCGACGTAATAGTCCCGTCGGCCATCGCGATCAGGGCCGATCCGGCCATGGCGGCGTTCAAGAAATTCTGGTTCTTGAACTTGAGGACTTCGTTCTTGAGCTCGGTGGCCTTACTCTTCAGGCCGGCAAGAAAATTCTGGAAAGTCATCGGGTTTCTCCTTAGGTGTGAGGGTGCCTCGGTCGAGGCCGGATGCCCGCATAGTATAGCGCAGATCCGCCGCCTCACGAGGCGATGCCGTAGATCTCCGCCCGTGTCAGCATGTCGCGCGCCCACTGCAAATGTGTCGCCACCTCGCACATGGCGTCGTGCGAGCGGAATACCGGCCGCGATTCCGGGTTCAGTAACGCCGCGGCCATATCGAGCTCGTCCGGCTTGACCCCGTAGAATGACTCGATGATGGGGATCTGCTCCGGGTGTATCGCGGTTTTTCCGAACAAACCATAAGCGAGGTCCTGCTGGATCTCATCGCGCAGCAACCCTTCCTGGTCGAGATACTCGAAGACCGGGGCAGTGAGGTTGAAGCCATAGGGTTTGAACCACAGCACCAGGTTCGCGATGGCGCTGCCGATCGGGGTTGCGTAGAGGGTACGGTCGCGCGGGCGGCGGATACCCAGGAGTCGGAGCAGGTCATTCCCCCCGATCCTGAGCGCCAGTACCCGCTCGCGATGTTCCGGCGCCAAGAGTTTGGCCCGCAAGGCGAGCATCTCCGCGTGGTCCAGTGCCTCGCGGGTCTCGAGCGTGGCCATGACCTTGAAACCGGTGTCGAGGAGCGGGCCGAAATAGCTATCCATATTGTACTGGGTCAGCTTGGGCACCACGAACCCGTCCACCCGCTCGATACCGTCGAGTTGCAGCAAATGTCCCAGCACCTCCGGGTTCCGTGCCCGAATGAAGCGCAGGATGGCCGTGTCCGAGAACCGCGGCAGGCACCGGCTCAGGTTGCCTAGTGCCAGCGGCAGCTCGCGCTGGGCTAGCGCATCCTCGGTGCAGAAGATCACCGAGCGCAGGCGGGGATACTTGACGCCATTGGCGATGTCGACCAGATCGCGCCGGATGGCCGGCACGTAGAGGGATGCGCCCAGCTTGAAGGCCTCAGTCATGGGCAAGCCCTCGGATCAGGGCGGCGGCGCGGTACGGGAGTCCCGGCGCATGCTCTAACGGCACTTGCCGCTCGCGTGCCAGCAGCAGTAGATGCCGCACACTCGGTTCGCGCGGGTCATGCACGAGGAGCCGGTCCGGGACCCGGCGTAACAACACCCGGGTGGCCTCGCCCAGACCCGGTTTCACGCGATTCGGATCGCGCACGCCAAACTGCAGCGCCACCCATTGCAGGAAGGACCGGGAGGCCTCTCGTAACCGCGGCCGATCGGGCGCTCGCCAGGCTGGCAGGGGCCTATCCATCACACTATCGATAGCCAAGAGCAGGGCTTCGACGAACCAGCGCGACAGGTCGTCAGCCGCGTATTCCGCATAGTACCGGCAGCCGTGGAAGTCTCCCGAACCGATGTAATCGCGGTTCAGGATCGAGCGGCTGATGAGCCCGGAGATGATGGCGTTGAGGATGCTGGAGGGAATCAGATAGTCCTCGGCGGATGCGGCTACGGCCGCACTACCGGCGAGATCGGCCAGCACATACAGATCCGCGGAAACCCCGGTGCCATGCTCGCGGTTGAACGCGGCGATAGCCTCTACGAGCTCGCCCGCGATCACCCCCTTCCCGGTCCAACCATCCACGAACACGAGGCTGGTATCCCGGTGGCCTCGATCCAGGATATAGCGCAGGGCGTTGGCATCCACTCCGCGGTCGCGGATGATGGAGACCGAGAAATGGCTGACGCGGCGCTGGAAATGGCGCTCCAGGGTGTGTCTGAGCAGGACCCCGACCGGGGTGCCGGCGCGGGCGAGGGACACCAGCGTGATCGCACCGTCATGGCGATCCGCGATGAGTCCGGCCAGGCGCGCCACGTCGGCCGCCATACGCTGCCGGTTCTGCGCCATCGCCTCGTGAAACACGTGGAGATAACGTGCGGACGGCAACCGTTCGTAGCTGATCATCTCGCTGTAGTGTCGGCGTCCCGATTGGATCAGGGCCTCTTTTTCTACCACCGGCGTATCGACGATGTCTATAGGCTTCAGCAAGAATTGCACATCCGTATGGCGGTAGCTTCCGGTGAACATCATGCCCTCCCGAGCGTGCTCGCGTGCAATTGCGTCCCCCTTGGTACCAGCGCATAGTCGCATAGGAGAACAAAGTCGCGATCGCTCAGGCTGTCTCCCATCCCGAAGGTCAAGATATCGCCATAGCGCTCGGTCAGCCGTTCGATCACATACGCAACCGCATGCGACTTGTCGAGGAACTCCGGTAGTATCGCCAGGTTATTGCCGTTCAAGTGGGTCTGGAAGGCGGTGCCCGCGCGCGCGATCCATGGCTGTACACATCCGTCGAGCAGCGCTTGCAGGGCTGCCGTGTCACTCTTGGTGTGCTTGACCAGGACATAAAGCTCCAGCCCACAGTCGCCGATGACCCGGGTGCAGACTTCGGTGCCCCTGTGTCTTCCCCAAGTCGCGATCCGGGCCGCCAGGTCATGCAGTAGCTCGACGATAGCACTTGTCAACCCCTGCATCCGTTCCAGCCAGGGCCGGTCCGGCTCGCGCCCGGCATCAAGGATAATTCCACCATGGTCCAGGATGCTCATCTCGGAAAACGGCAGGGCCACGCGGTTGAATGCATCGAGATTGCGGGCCGTTGTGGGGATGATGCGGAGCTCGCGTCCGAACGCCTCGAGGAGTGCCTTCTGCCGGGACGTACAATAGGAGATCGGTGAACCGTCCTTGAGGTAGGCCGCGGCCGTCAGATCGGATTCCGATCCGCACTTGGCGCGGGACTGGAACACCGTATCGTCGAGGTCAAGAAATAGAAATCTTTCCATCGTGCAGGTCCAACCGGGGCGCGTTCAATCGACTGGCCAGATCGCAAAGCCCGGGCCCCGGGGGCGTTTCGTGGCAGACCAGTACGTGATCGTACTGCTCGGGTATGACGTTGTAGAGAAAGTTCGGGATGCCGTCCCCGTAGTTGTCCTCGAATGACAGGACCGATCCGACATCCTGGCCCACTAGGATCGGGGATCGGGTGGTCGATTGCACAGCCGCGGAGAATCCGCGATGCTCCAGAAATAGTCCGATGCGGAAAGCCGGGTGCATGAACTCGCCGGTCCCCAACACCAGGACGTTTGAGCCCCGGCGCCAAGTGCTCACCAGGGTTTCCAGCGGCGATGGATCGAGACAAAGGGGTCCGCAGAGGCCCAGGCGGCCGAAACCGATGGACAGATATTGGCGCTTGCAGTCACCATTGCCGATTACGGGGATCGGTGTGGTGAAACGGTAGTCGGCGTCGGGCGTAAACCGGAACGCGCCGTCAATGATCGACACGAAATGGATCGGCAGCCCGACCCGGGCGGCCAGGGCCTGCCGCTGGTCCGCACTGCTCAGGTTTAGGATCGACGCGATCACCACACTTGCGAGCAGGGGATTGTGCTTGCCGTAGGCCTGGAGCAGATTTAGCAAGGTTTCGCCGGTGCTGATCTCGTCGTCCACCAGCACCAGGGTCTCCGCCGTGAGAAACGCGGTCCTCAAATCAGGGTCCGCGGGTATGTAGAGATAGAGGTCGGTCGCATGGCTATGGGATTCCTGGAACTCGATCCGGTCTGCTCCGGAAAACCGATAACGCGTGGAATGGATGAACATAGAGGTTTGCGGGCCGGACAGTGTGCTGAACGCCTCATGCACCCCTTGTCCCAACCCGGTGGCCGTTTCTGCCATTCCCACGAACACCGAGGATCGACGACACCAGGGTATCAGCGAGCGTGCCAATGCGCGATGTATAGCCTGCATCGCGGCGGGGCGCGACGGATAGTGCTTGCCAAGCACCTTGCTCACGAACAGGAAACCGCGCCGCGGGTTGTTGCGGGCCGCGAAGCCCACCAGATCATCGAACCTGAAACCCGTCTCGGAAGCGCGTACGTGCAACAGGCCGGTCGCGAGCCTGGCCCGGTGTTCGGTGACGCGAAGGCCGGGTTTGGATTGGGGCAAAACGGTCGTCATGGCGGCTGTCCCGGACGACCACCGATCCCGGCTCAGGGATCGATGTCATTTCCGATATGCGAGACTCGGAGCAGAGTTTCGCCCTGGTCACGCTACCGCGGTATTGATGCGCTCGAGCAGGGCCTGCGTGTCGCCGGCCGCGTTGCTGTCCAGGATCGCGGCGGTGAGCGGCTCGACTTCCTTGAGGGCGGTGGAATTGATGATCCGCTTGATCTCGAGCAGCACCGCCGGGTAGACACTGAACTCACGGAGTCCGAGGCCAAGGAGCAGGCGCACGTAGCGGGTATCACCGGCCATTTCACCGCAAACCGCGACTGGCTTCCCCGCTTTCTTTCCCGCTTCTATGGTCCGGTGAATCAACTTGAGTACACCAGGGTGCAAGGCGTCATAGAGATAGCTCACTTCATCGTTGTAACGATCTACAGCCACAGTGTACTGGATTAGGTCATTCGTCCCTATGGAGAGAAAATCAAGGTACTGTGCAAATATATCGGCGCAAATAGCGGCCGCGGGTACCTCAATCATACCGCCGATCGGCATCCGCGGATCAAACTTGATAGATGTAGCCCGAAACTCGGCCCGGATCTCCTCGACCATCTGCTGAACTTGATGCAGTTCCTGGAGATTTGACAACATCGGGATCAAGAGGCGTACCGGCCTCCCGTGCAAGTGTTAAGGCATTCTCAAATCGATGCACTTCCTTCACGACATCATGGGGCTCGATAGAATACTCTGAAATGTCAAGTTGGTCACGCTCAAACATGTGAGCCTTACCAATCACGATGCCGGGCGACACCCCCAATCCCTGTACGGAAATACTCAATTATTTTTTCCAAATCTAAAGAATAGGAAATTCAGCGCCTATTTTAGCCTATTTTCCGACTTTCGCGCGAGGCCCACGGCGGGCGTATCGGAATCCGCCTCGGGGAATAGAAAATGCACCGTCCCGCGAAGCTATCTACACCGCGGTGCTCGCGAACCTACCCAGGAATTATATGAGGAGAAAGTTATGAAACTCATGATCTGCGCTGCGTTTATTACTTTAGCCGTACCGGGCCTTGTCCACGCGGATGGCCGTTACCAGATGTTACCGCTCGGGGATCAAATGGGGATCGGAGCCGAGAGAATAGTGTTTTTAAAAGCCCTTTTTGGTGAAGAAGGAAGCTAGTGTAGTGTTCCTTAAATAACTTTACAGTTAAGCCGCCTTCTTTTTTCCCTCGGGGCAGGGTGGATCTGGGCTTGATCTGCTCCATCTTGACCCGCGCCCGCTCGATCTTCTTGATGATGTCCT
>JBOIEG010000523.1:0-1477 GCA_050740915.1 Gammaproteobacteria bacterium
AATAGGGAATGGCCTCTAGCTCCTCGGCTGGAACCGGGATATTAAAACGGTCCCGAAATGCTTTGAGCGCGTGCAAGTCCATTTTTTTTTGCTGGTGGGTGATGTTTTGCCCTTCGCCGCCGGCGTCACCCATCCCATAGCCCTTTACAGTTTTGGCCAGGATCACCGTGGGTTGCCCGGAGTTCTCTACGGCTAAGGCGTAGGCGGCATAGACCTTGTGCGGATCATGCCCGCCGCGATTTAAGCGCCAGATATCCGCATCCGTCATGTTCGCCACCATGGCTTTCAAGTCGGGGTACTTGCCGAAGAAGCGTTCGCGCACGTAGGCGCCATCGTTGGCCTTGTACGCTTGGTATTCTCCATCCACCGCCTCTTCCATGCGCTGGTAGAGCAGGCCCTGAGTGTCGCGGGCGATCAGGGGATCCCAGTACGATCCCCAGATCACCTTGATCACGTTCCAGCCCGCGCCGCGAAAGCTCGCCTCCAGCTCCTGGATGATTTTGCCGTTACCGCGCACCGGGCCGTCCAGGCGCTGGAGGTTACAGTTGACCACAAAGATCAAGTTATCCAGATGTTCCCGTCCGGCAAGTCCGATGGCCCCCATCGCCTCTGGCTCGTCCATTTCTCCATCCCCCATGAATGCCCAGACCTTGCGTTGCGAGGTGTCGGCGAGTCCGCGGTCCTGCAGATAACGCATGTAGCGCGCTTGAAAGATCGCCATCAGGGGCCCCAATCCCATGGATACCGTCGGGAACTGCCAATAATCTGGCATCAGCCAGGGATGGGGGTAAGAAGTCAATCCTGCACCCTCCGCCTCCTGACGGAACCTGTCCAGTTGCGCCTCACTGAGCTCCCCAGCCAGAAACGCGCGCGCGTAAATGCCGGAGGAGCTGTGCCCTTGTACCAGGATCAAGTCTCCACCGCCGGGCGCATGCGGACCGCGAAAGAAATGGTTAAAACCGACGTCGTATAAGGTCGCCGCGGAGGCAAAGGTGGCGATATGCCCTCCGAGCCCAGGGTGCTTGCGGTTCGCCCTCACCACCATGGCCATGGCATTCCAGCGTGTCAGCGAGCGAATGCGCCATTCGAGCGCGGCATCGCCTGGCGAACGCCGTTCCTGGCTTGGAGGCACGGTGTTCAGGTAAGCGGTGTTTGCAGAGTAGGGAAGGTAGGCACCGGAGCGGCGAGCCTTATCGATAAGCTTCTCCAGAATAAAATGCGCCCGCTCCACACCCTCTTGCTGGAGCACCGCCTCTAGCGACTCGATCCACTCGCGCGTCTCTTCCGGATCGATGTCTACAGGGCGGGTTTTATCATCCATAGTCCATCACGCTATCGCTCATTTTCAACCAACCCCCGGGAAGGCTCGCAGGAAGTGGCGGACACTTTACCATCGCCCTACGTGGATCGATAGACTGAAACAGAATTTCGAGGGGCGAAAAAGTGAGCGTAGTACGGATAACGCTCCCTTTTAGTT
>JBOIEG010000524.1:0-2056 GCA_050740915.1 Gammaproteobacteria bacterium
ATCGCCGAAGAACTCGGCGTAAGCCGGCCCACCGTGCAACTGTGGCGCACGCGGGTCCGCGAGCAGGGCATCGGGGAGGTCGATCGCCCCGGCGCGGCAGCTTCGTGAGCGTGCCGGATTTAAAAGAGGCGATCGAGGAATTTAGGTCAGCCTGAAACCAAAATCCCAAGCCCTTCATCTGGACGACCACCGTCGAGGACATCATCAAGAAGATCGAGCGGGCGCGGGTCAAGATGGAGCAGATCAAGCCCGGATCCACCCGGCCCCGAGGGAAAAAAGAAGGCGGCTTAACTGTAAAGTTATTTAAGGGACACTACACTAGCGTGCCGTCGATGTCGAAGATTACGCCGCGCAGCAACGGTCTACTTCATTGCCTGCTGAATCGACTGTGCCTTGTCGAGGTGCGCCTGAATCGTCGGTGCCGCCTTCTGGATGAGGTTCTCCAGCTCCGTGCTCTGTGCATCCCTCATCGATTTCGTTACGATTTGTACGCCCGGTCGAAGTCCTTCCCTTCGCCGTCGAGTTCAGCGTGTCCGAGGCTCTTTGCGCGTCCGCGCCCAGGTTATTGTCGAAGGAAGGGTCGGAGTCACCTTCATCCTCCCGGCGAGTGCCTCGCCCTGCACGCGCAAATTATGGTGGTCATGGACCATCTGCTTCCCGAAATCGCGGACGGCGGAGCTCGTTCTCTTCGTCGCCGCCAGAGTGCCGTGAGCGCTGTCCGCGTGTAGACTTCGTCGAGAACGGCAAAGATGTTCGCGTCGTCCCAGGGCGCGGTGGATATCGATCCGCCAATCGTGATTTTGCCGCAATCGGCGCTACCGGCCGCCGAGGTGTCCGATACAGAGTTGTCTTCCTGCGACAGGCGCCGAGTACAAGCACGGCAATGATGAATGCCGCCAGTCCGTATCTCGATCCGCTCACCGACATTGTCTCTCCATGAAGGTGGGTGTCTCGTGACATCACGCCTACCTCTGCTGGCAATTCAAAGTCTTGCCATCAACCGGTCTAAGGCGCCTATGTGCGCCAGCTGCTTTGCCACCAGGCCATTGATCAAGGTCTTCACCTCACCTAGCGCGGTGGCATCCTGCAGGACTTCTTGATAGTCTTTAAGGCCGCTCTCCTCGCCCTCCTTCAGGGCCTTGAGCGCGGCCTTATCGCCCAACAGTTTGGCTGTTCCCATGACCAGCTTGGACCACGTGCCCCAGGCACCGGAGTCGTGTGTAGGCGTCCCCCCATCCGCTGGACCTGGGCCTCGAGTTGGGAGGCGGCCTGTTGATGGTCGGTCAGGATCGAGGATAATTCTTGAAACTCTACTTCCTGCCCGAATTCTTGCCGCTCTTTGTCTAGGGCCTGCTGATAGGTCTCTACCGCCGACAATTCACTCCTCAAACACTTATTCAATTCATCCCAAGTCATGGCAACCTCTAAAACGATTCATTGACAGCAAACAAACCAACACTTGATCCGCGGGGTATAGCCCGCATTGCCGCCGATACGAATAAGGACACACACCAGAGCACAGGGCCGCCTTGTGCTCGCGTACTGGATACTGCTGCCTTCTCGTACTGCCACTCGACGCACTTATTAGCCTAACCTCTGCCAACGAGGAGGCCGTTGCATAGCGCTATCTAGAAGGCGGCTTATTATCTTTTATCGGATCTCCTTTGAGCGGGGCATCAATGGTGATGGACTGATGTGGGGTCGCAGGCATATCGAGCTTGCTCGCTCGCACCAGCTTGTCCTGTACACGCTTCACACCTTCGACACCACGCGCTACTTGAAACGCCCGTTTCGCCTGGGCCGTGTTCTCGACCGATCCGCTTAGCGCGACCTCGCCATCCGAGGTCACCACCGAGAGGTTGACCGCGTTCTGAAGCGCAGGGCCGCCGAGCAAGGCGGTCTCCACGCAGGCCGTGAGGCTTGATCGGCGCTCGCCTCAGAGTTTGTGAAAAAACCTACTGCGCTCGGGATCTCGCGTTCCGGCGGTGCTCGGAATCCTCATGTATTTCAATATACACTGCGGTTCCTGCGCTCCGGCGGAACGCGACCTTCCTTC
>JBOIEG010000525.1:0-1515 GCA_050740915.1 Gammaproteobacteria bacterium
TTGCCCTTCGAGCGCAGGGTGTCTTTGACTCGACCTTCCTTCCGGGCGGTCTTGTCGCGATTTCGTTTCTGCAACTGCTCATACCAAGACTTCGACGTCTTGATCAGGATCAGGTCGCCGCACTGGATGTGGCCCTCCGGCGTCGTCACGAATGAGTACGAGCCACCGCGAGCCTTGACCATGAGGTCGAACTCCTTCCGGTCGAGCGGCGAGTAGCCGTCCGCTCGGTGGTAGTCGACCATGAGTTTGTTCGACCACCTCACGTGAATCTGAGGGTCGATGTGGCCGGGGTTGATCCAGTTGATCTGGCGCTGTCCGGGGGTGAAGCCGGGACCGCCGAGGCCGGTCAGGAAGATCGGGAGGTCGCCCTCGAGATACGCCTGGCCGCTCTTGAAAGCGTCGATCTCACTCATGACGTCCTTGAACAACTTCTCCACGGCCTCGGCACGCTCGGCGAGCGCCCGCGGAAGCGGACGAGGAGTTGCCTCTGCCGCCTCGACAGCCGGGGCATCCGGCGCGACGACCGGCGTCGACTCCAACACCACGGCCTCGGCCGACGGCTCCGGCTTGGGCTCGAGACTGCGCTTCTCCGCGCGCTCAAGCTGCGCCGTCAGTTCCTCGACCTTCGAACGAAGATCTTCCTTCGTGGGTCCCTGCATAGGGGCACGTTTCCGGGTACTCATTTCGTGGGCTCCTCTTGCAGGCGCAGGCCTACCGATGACAGATAGTCCTTGCCGAAGTTCGGCTCACGGCCGTGCTTGGCGAGGAAGTAGTGCCGGGGGTCGGCGCCAAGTCCTCGGATGGCCTTGACCTCGTGCGCCGAGAACGTATCGGCTTCTTTGCCCTTGCGCGGCGGCTGTCCGCCGGGGGCCGGGTCGATGACCGGCTCGCTCTGTCGCTCGGCTCGATCCATTTCCTGGAGCTTGGTGTAGTGGATGCCACGGAGTCGCGTGAAGGCTTCCTTCACGGCGCCGGGGCGTTTCTCCGCCGGGTGCTTGGTGAAGTACGCCCGCATGGTCGCTTCGAGCCGACCGAAGTTCTTGGGGTCCTCTTGGCGAACCCGCTCCCACTCCACGTCGACGAGAGCGCTCTTGACCTCGTCGATCTCCGCACCTCTGACACTGTCATAGGCTCGTAGCCCCTCACGGAGCTGGGCCTGGGTGAGTTTCGCGACGGCGCTCTGCCGATTCTGCTCCCACTCTTCCTCGGTCGGAAGTTCGGGCTCAGGCTCGACCTGTGCCGGCCGCGTCTGCGCGACGATCTCGGCCAACGTGGTCGCGAGCGTCTGCATGCCTGTACGTTCTGCCGTGAGTGCCGAGCGTTCGGCCTCAAGGTCTCCTCGCATCTTCTCGAGTGCCGCCATACGGTCCTCTACAGAGGGCGCCGCCGGCGTCTCGGTTCCGGGTTCACTCATTCGATTGCTCTCCTTTTTCAAGCCGCTCCATCTCTTGGAGAATTTCGGCGTAGGCCTTAACGCGCTGTTTCAGGACCACGTCCCCGAGTAGGCTGTCGAGG
>JBOIEG010000526.1:0-1805 GCA_050740915.1 Gammaproteobacteria bacterium
GCCTTGAACTTCCACTCGCCGCCGTGGTTGTACATCTCGCCGAACACCACGGCGGTCTCGGTGCTGAAGTCCTCGGATAGATCGAAGCGCGCGATCTCGTTGTTGGTCTCTTGGTTCACGATGCGCATAAAGGCGTTTTGCACCATCCCGAAGTTCTGCTTGCGTGCCTCGAAGTCGTGTATGGTGACGGCGCACACGATGCGTTTGATGTCCGCCGGGACCTTGGCAATCGTGATCTTGATCTGCTCGTCGTCCCCCTCCCCGGCACCGGTGAGATTGTCGCCCTGGTGCTCGACCGCACCATCGGCCGAGACCTTGTTGTTGTAAAAGATGAAATCCTGATCGCTGCGGACCTTGCCGTCGTCCTTGACCAGAAACGCGCTGGCATCCAGGTCGAAGGCCTGACCATCGGTGGCGCGCGCGTCCCAACCCAGACCCACCATGGCGATCTTGAGTCCGGGATCGGTCTTGGACAGCGATACATTGCCGCCTTTTTGTAGCGAAATTGCCATAACGACCTCCTCTTTGATTGACTGTATGACTGTATGACTGATTGACTGTGTGACTAAGGTTTTTGAACCATACCGGGACGCGCTTGCCGGGTCCCAGAATGTTGCATCCCTGAATGTCGTTGACGATGGGTGGGGCGGGGACGCGCGTCAGCCCAACTCGAAGTCGCTCGGATTCTGACCGAGCTCCACCGCGATCTTGCGCGCCACGCGCTTCTCGCTGTCGTCGAAGCTGCCATCCGCCCCCGCGATGGAGATGATGAGGCGGATCACGAGCCGCGCCGCGGCATCGTTGTCCTTGAGCTTGCGCAGGGCTTCATAAGCCTTGGTCTCTCCGATGTCCTTGTCGAACTCGAACTGGCCCACGAAGCCTTGAAAGGCTTTGATGACCTCACTTGTGGTAAACACCGAGAGCGCGTCATGGCTCTCGATGTACTTGATCATCTTCTGCTTCTCGTCCGAGGTAATGGTCCCATCGGCCATCGCGATCAGGGCCGATCCGGCCATGGCGGCGTTCAAGAAATTCTGGTTCTTGAACTTGAGAACATCGTTCTTGAGCTCGGTGGCCTTACTCTTCAGGCCGGCAAGAAAATTCTGGAAAGTCATCGGGTTTCTCCTGGGGTCTAAGCGTGCCTCGGTTGAGGCCCGATTATTATAGCGCACAGATCGGGCCTGCGGCGCAGGCCCGATTTTACGAGGCGATGCCGTAGATCTCCGCCCGTGTCAGCATGTCGCGCGCCCACTGCAAATGCGTTGCCACCTCGCACATGGCGTTGTGCGATCGGAACACGGGCTGCGACTCCGGGTTTAGGAGCGCCGCGGCCATGTCGAGCTCGTCCGGCTTGACCCCGTAGAAGGACTCGATGATGGGGATCTGCTCCGGGTGTATCGCGGTTTTTCCGAACAATCCATAAGCGAGGTCCTGCTGTATCTCTTCGCGCAGCAACCCTTCCTGGTCGAGGTACTCGAAGACCGGGGCAGTGAGGTTGAAGCCATAGGGTTTGAACCATAGCACCAGGTTGGCGATGACGATGCCGATCGGCGTTGCGTAGAGGGTGCGGTCGCGCGGGCGGCGGATCCCCAGGAGTCGGAGCAGGTCATTCCCCCCGATCCTGAGCGCCAGCACCCGGTCGCGATGTTCCGGCGCCAAGAGTTTGTCGCGCAAGGCCGCCATCTCCGTGTGGTCCAGTGCCTCGCGGGTCTCGAGCGTGGCCATGACCTTGAACCCGGTGTCGAGGAGCGGGCTGAAATAGCTATCCATATTGTATCGGGTCAGCTTCGGCACCACGAACCCGT
>JBOIEG010000527.1:0-6655 GCA_050740915.1 Gammaproteobacteria bacterium
AGAGGCGATCGAGGAATTTAGGCAAGCCTGGAACCAAAATCCCAAGCCCTTCATCTAGACGGCCACCGTCGAGGACATCATCAAGAAGATCGAGCGGGCGCGGGTCAAGATGGAGCAGATCAAGCCCGGATCCACCCTGCCCCGAGGGAAAAAAGAAGGCAGCTTAACTGTAAAGTTATTTAAGGGACACTACACTAGTGCTCTGTCTAGAGAAATCACGTGCGCAACAGTAAAGCATCTGACAACGCAGTGAAGCTACGCATCGGTCAGATGCAGTTGCTTTACGCGCAATGGCCGGTCGGTATGGCGGCGACGCTCGCGGTGGCGCCTGCCGTGGTCGCTTTATTCTGGAACGTCACGGCGCATCGTACCTTGCTCGTTTGGCTTGTTTCCATCGCCGCGGTAACAGCGATCCGCCAGGGGGTGCTGTGGGCTTATCGCCGGTCTGCCCCGCGAGTTCGACAAGCTCGATACTGGCTGGGATGGTTTCTTGCGGGGATCGCTGCTTCGGGCAGCCTATGGGGAAGCGTGATCATCCTACTTGCGCCCAGCGGCTCGTATCTGCACCTCGGTTTTGCCGCCCTTTGCATCTGCGGCCTGAGTGCGGGTTCGGTGGCCGCGCATGCGCCGTTTAAGAGCAGCTTTTTCGCTTTTGCCGGTCCGGCGTTGCTTCCGGGGGCGCTCTATCTCGCCGCCAGTGCCCAGCCGGTCGAGCTGACCCTGAGTGCAACATTGTTCCTATTCTTCGGCTTCGTTTCGCTTAGCGCCTTACGGGTGCACCATACCGTGGTGCGTAGCCTGCAACTGCAATTCGAAAACAGCGAACTGATTACCCAGTTGCAAGCAGAGAAAAGGGCTCAAAGCAAAGAGGAGCTGGAAGAAAGAGTCACCGAACGCACGGGACAGCTTGCCAGGACGAACGCAGATCTCCAGAGCGAGATCATCAAACGTGAACAACATGAAGCCCTGGCTCTGGAAAGCGAAGAGCGCTATCGCTACCTCTACGATGACACCCCCACGATGTTTTTTACCGTGGACAGAGAAGGAGTCATTTCCTCTGTGAACCGATACGGTGCAGAAGAACTGGGTTACAGCGTGCAAGAGCTGATCGGAAAATCCATCATGGGTTTGGCCGACCACGGCAGACCCGCGCTCATATTGCAGCACATCGAATCGTGTTTCACAGACCCTCAGAACCTGCGTCGGTGGGAAACCAGCGTCAGGAGAAAGGACGCCACGGAGCTGCGGGTAAGAGTTACCGCCCGCCGCGTAACCGACACCAAGGGCGAGAGCACCGTGTTCTTGGTCTTCGAAGACATCAGCGAGCGCGAGCGCGTGGAGAATTCGCTGCGAGAGAGTGAGCAGAAATTCATGAGACTTGTGGACAACATTCCGGGCGCCGTTTATCGCTGCGCGTGCGACCCCGACTGGACCATGGAATACATCGACCAAAGCATAGAGGACATCAGCGGATATGCTCCCTCGGAGTTCATACACAACAAGGTCCGAAGTTACGCCAGCATTATTCACCCGGACGATACGACCATGGTGGAAGAAGCTGTGATGCGCGCCGTGAACAAACACGAGTCGTACGTCATCGAGTACCGGTTAATGCACCGAGATGACGGGCTGCGTTGGGTGTATGAGAAAGGTCAAGCGAGAACGGAAAATGGCAAAGTACTCTGGCTAGATGGCGCGATATTCGACATTACCCACTTGCGCAACCTGACCGAACAGCTCTCCTATCAGGCCACACACGACGATCTCACGGACCTCGTCAATCGCCGCGAGTTCGAGCAGCAACTTAAACGCGCACTGGAGAGCGCCCACACCGAAAAGCGAGAACACGCGCTGTGCTACCTGGATTTGGATCAGTTTAAAGTGGTAAACGATACCTGCGGCCATATCGCGGGAGACGAGCTGCTGCGCCAATTGAGCGCACTATTGCGCAACCGGGTCAGACAGGACCGCGATACGCTGGCCCGCTTGGGCGGAGATGAATTCGGGGTCCTGATGGAGAATTGTTCATTACGCGATGCGCTGCGGGTCTCTCATCAGCTGAAAGAGACTGTGCAAAAATACCGCTTCGTGTGGGAGGGGAAGAGCTTCCATGTCGGCCTCAGCATGGGCTTAATACCCATAACGCAGACGGCGGGTAGCGTTACCGACATCCTTAAGGCAGCGGACGCCGCCTGCTATGCGGCCAAAGACAAAGGGCGCAATCGCATCCATGTGTATAACAAGGATAGCACCGAGCTCGCAAAATGGAGTCGCGAGATCGAATGGGTGACACGCATAAACCACGCCCTAGAGGACAACCGCTTTCATCTTTATTGCCAGCCCATCGTACCCTTACGCCCTGGCGAGCAGGGTCTCTTGCACTATGAACTGCTGGTGCGCTTGGAAGACGAACAAGGGCGCATCGTCTTGCCGAGCGTCTTTGTGCCTGCGGCCGAACGCTATGGTCTCAATGTGCGTCTCGACCGATGGGTGATGGAACAAACCCTAAAGCGTCACAGCCGCGAACCGGAACACCTAAGCCGACTGCACCTCTGCGGGATCAATATTTCGGCTCTGAGCTTGAGCGACGAGGATTTTCTCGCCTTTGTTATCCAGCAATTCGAGGATTCCGCGGTGCCACCGCAGAAGTTCTGCTTCGAGATCACAGAAACCGCCGTCATTTCCAACATCAAGAACGCGACGCGGTTCATCCGCGCGATGAAGGAGCGCGGCTGTTTCTTCGCATTGGATGATTTTGGCAGCGGTTCCTCGTCTTTCGCATACCTGAAGCGGCTGCCGGTCGATTTTTTAAAGATCGACGGATTGTTTATCAAAGACATCGCCGATGACCCCGTGATCGCGGATATGGTGGCCTCTATGAACGACATTGGGCATGCGATGGGGAAAAAGACCATCGCTGAATTCGTCGTAAGCGATGCCATTTTTGATAAGCTACGCCAGATGGGCGTGGACTACGCTCAGGGTAGCGGCGTTGGCCCCACCCGTCCGTTGGACGATATGATCAAACCGTGGTCCTGACCGGTTCCTCACGTTTAGGAACCTCTGATTAATTCAGGGCACTTCGATAAATTGCTTCCTTGCAATTTATCGAATCGCAAAGCAAAAAACGCGGTTTTTGCTTTTCGACTCTGAAAAACTCCAAAGGATGGGTTTTCAGCGCTTCCTTATATTATCGAGGGGAGAATGCTCATGTGTATTTCGACCACCCATCGGCACTCAATCTTCTGTATCTTGCCACCCCATCTGCTTCGTTCGATCGCTCAAAACGGCGCGCCGCAACAGCGAGCGACCGCTCTGAACACATTATCAACCGACAATACCTTCCGCGCCCTACGCGCCACTGCGCCGCAAGCGCTCGCCGCACGGCGTCAAGCCCGCATTGGGGTGGAAGGCCAGAAGCAACGTACGATCTACGATACCCTGCAAACGCAAACGCTCCCCGGTCGTGTCGTCAGAACCGAAGGCTCGCGTAGATCGAAGGATGTTGCGGTCAACGAAGCTTACAACGGTTTGGGCGCCACCTTCGATTTTTTCTGGGAGGTCTACGCTCGCAATTCCATTGACGATGAGGGCATGCCGCTTAATGCGACAGCTAACCGAGCCCATCGCCGATCCCGTTATCCAAGGCCTGGTTGCATTTCTGCGCACCCAGGCCAAGGCTTTTAGGGCGCCCCGAGTCAAAAGCGACCCCCTCCTCCCCCTGTAGGAAGGGACGCTCGATCCGCTATTGGGTAGCGCTACCGATAGTCAAGGTATCACGGTTCATCTGCACTGTTTTCGCCGATTCCTTGCACCAGGGCGAGGTCGTCGATCGAGGTAAATGGCCCGTGTTTCTCGCGGTGGGCGACGATAGCCGCCGCTTTGGCCGGGCCCACCCCCTTTATCGCCTGCGCGAGCTCATCCGCGCTTGCGGTATTGATATCGATGGGATCCGCGGCCAAGACGAGAGAGGATAAGAGAAAGAGGACGAAAAAGATCGATTTCTTAAACGTCACTAAACACTCCGTGGTTTGCATTTCCAACAAAACGGCCCGGGCGCTCAGCGCCCAGCACCGCCGGTCACGTTACTGGCAGCGTCTCTCGTCCACAAGATCGACGTATGCACGTTTCGTTGTATTTTTCGAGGGAAATTTTCCTATCGCCCCGCGTGTGCGAACGCGGTCACATAACTGTGACTGTTGTGGTCGGTGATGGTGAGATTATTCGGCGCCTGGCTCCCCATCTGTGAGGTCGAGAAATCCAGCGCGATCTGCCCGAGATGGTCGGCGACGCCAGTGTCTAAAGTTTCGGTTATCCGCTCATGCCCACGATGTTGAATCCCGCATCCACATAGGTGATCTCTCCGGTGATCGCCGTGGCCAAGTCGGAACAAAGGAATGCGGCGACGTTGCCGACGTCTTCTATGCTTACATTGCGGCGCAGCGGGGCCGTTTTTTCTACATGGTCCAAAAATCCGCGGAATCCCGCGATGCCCGAGGCGGCGAGCGTGCGGATGGGTCCGGCGGAAATGGCGTTGACCCTGATCCCTTCTGGCCCCAGGCTGTGGGCGAGATAGCGCACGTTGGCTTCAAGGCTCGCCTTGGCGAGTCCCATCACGTTGTAATTGGGCATGGCACGCATGGCCCCGATGTAACTTAAGGTCAACAAAGCCCCTCGGCGTCCCCGCATCAAGGGTCGGGCCGCGTTGGCAAGGGCGGCAAGACTATAGGAGCTTATTTCGTGGGCTGTCGCAAATCCTTCGCGCGTCACGGTGTCTAGATAGTCTCCCTCGAGCTGTTCCCGGGGCGCAAACGCTATGGCGTGAACCAAGATGTCCAGGTGGTCCCAGTAATCGTCTAATCGTTCGAACACTGCCTGGATCTGCTCGTCGCTGGACACGTCACAAGGGACTGTGATCTCCGAATCCAGCTTGGCCGCGAGATTCTCTACTCGTTCGCGAAGCCTTTCGTTCTGGTGAGTAAAAGCGAGCTCCGCCCCTTCGCGCCGCATGGCGCTGGCAATTCCCCACGCTATCGAGCGATTGCTCGCCACGCCGAGGATAAGGGCGCGCTTGCCGTCAAGAAGTCCCATAAAAACTACCTCGATTGCACTATCTATCGCTTGTTGGGCCTCTGATTCGAGGGGTCGGCGCGAACCGGCTAAAGAGCACGGCACTGCAATCAATTCGAAGTGCCCTAAACCACCTCACGTGTAAAAATCCCCCGTTAAGCGGTATGCTTGCTTATTGCCTTGCGCAGCTATCGAGTTCGCTTTACCCTCTTTGAGCCCCGTTTATAATCTGTTTTGCCGCTGACGACAAGTATCTTCCGGCCCAGCAAAACGCTGCCCACTCTGACAACCCAAGAGCTAAGTCTTTGCAGCCCGTCTTCGGGCTATTATTTGGTGCTTGACCGCAAACCCACCCCGCGCCGAAGTCTCTCTGCGGGGAGGCCCGTGAGCCTATTCGCCGCAGGACCTTCTTAAAGACAGAGCCTACCGCGGGTTTGGAGCGTATGCAACTGTGCCGTTTATCCTTCAGCGTCTGCTTCTTCTGCGCTCGACGGAAGGCAGTACCGATTGCTCGAGGGAAAACGTTGGGTTTGCTCAAGCGAGTGCTGCAAGGGCACAAACACGAGCTTCTGTCTGTGACAATATCCAGCCCTTTAAACGGAGCGTGTGCCCACCTTCAAAATCTTGGCGCACAGCCCGATGTATCTGTTTGAAAAGTAGCCGAACATCCCGCGATCGGTATCCTCCGGTCGCCCCCATGCTGGCGAGAATACGCTCAAGGAGAAGGTCCACCTCCGCTTCGTGGGGGGCTTGCACTAAATACGCGCGTCCGATAGCTCTCGCGCTTGCTTTGTGCCGGAAGCATCTGGCTATTCGTGCAGCCAACACGCGATGTCCCCTTGCAAGAGCGACCAAGGGCCGTGCCTTTGGCGCACTAGAGGCAATAAAGCCGCTAATGCCAAGCAAGGCGAGGGTACCGATAAGCCGCCTTCTTGCGAGGTTAAAACGAGGCATTACAGCAACTCCTTGAGATGATCGGCAAGCCGCACCGTGAGCGCAACGATCGTCAGCGTCGGGTTCGCATGGCCAGAGGTCGGAAATGTGGAGCTGCTGGCGATAAACAAATTCCCGATGCCATGCACCCGGCAGTTCTTGTCGACAACACCTTTCTTGGGGTCGGCGCTCATCCGCGTGGTGCCCATATGGTGCCAGGATCCCACGAAAGATGTGGAGAGCGTCTCATTTTCATCCGCGAGCTCCACCTTTACGCGTCCAACGCTAATGCGTCCAAGCTCTTCGCCTAGATTCTGCAAGACCACCCGGGCATTACCCAGATCGCTTTCCGTCAAACGCCATTCAAGCTTAGCGCGCGGCTGACCCATGGCATCCTTCTCATCATTCAAGGAAACCCGGCTCGAAGGATTCGGTGCCTGCTCCGCGGAATAGGTTAGCTTGTAACGCTCCAGGGTCTCAAACTCGCTAGTGTAGTGTCCCTTAAATAACTTTATAGTTAAGCCGCCTTCTTTTTCCCTCGGGGCAGGGTGGATCCGGGCTTGATCTGCTCCATCTTGACCCGCGCCCGCTCGATCTTCTTGATGATGTCCTCGACGGTGGCCGTCCAGATGAAGGGCTTGGGATTTTGGTT
>JBOIEG010000528.1:0-1273 GCA_050740915.1 Gammaproteobacteria bacterium
CAGAGCTGACAATCCAGACATACACGACTACAGGGCTAAAGGGCATAATAGATTTGCGAGGATCGGCGCTTACGGGTTTTCGGGCGGGCGCTTCCGAATATGCCGTGCAGGGAGTGCGAAATGGCGGCGGCGGCGCGACGACCTGGAGCTTCCAACTTTTAGGGTCTCTCGATTGCCTCAATTTTGATTTCACAATTTTATCTGTAGCCAATGGGAGCATCGGCGCAAACAATATGCAAGTGGCTACTGGCGCGCCGGCCCTTTGCATCAGAATTAATGTTAGCCAAATAGGATTGGGCGGGGCAACAAATATTGCCGCGCATATTCTAGCAAGGAATTAAAATGATAAATTTAGCTCCATATGAAATTTTCATTTTGTCCTCTGCAAAAAAATATTCGGTGCCCTCCGAAATCATAAAAGCTATTATTATTCAAGAATCCAGCGGCCGCCCGGGAGCATATAGAGAAGAGAAAAAAATTAAGGATGCCTCCCGCGGGCTAATGCAGATTCTTTTGGGTACGGCGCGGCAATTAGGATTTTCAGGGCCTCCTGATGATTTATTTTCCCCCGAAATAAATATTGATCTGGGAACGAAATATCTAGCCTATCAATTTTCGCGATATCAAAATTGGGATGATGCCTTCGCCGCTTACAATTCAGGGTCCGTCATTCGGCGCAAGGATGGCGCTAGGATCAATCAACCATATGTGGATGCGGTGCGGGCGAAGTTACGCGCCCTAGTTTCCGGCGCATATGGCTATATTGGAGCGCAGGCAACTCGGGGTGTAGATGGAATTCTGAATACAGGGAAAATTCCATCTATAGAAAATTTATCGGCCCTAAAATCTTTTTTGCCCATCATATTTTTATTTGCAATCGCGATACTAATCTTAAAATGATAAATCCGCTCAAAATTGATGATTTTGAATATGCTTATTCGCGGGCCTTCTATTCGTATCGAAATTTTTTCCCTAGGGATGATCGGGAGCGGCGGATACAGGAAATCGCAAATCGCATCTTGCGCATTCTTTCTGATTCGATCTTGCACATCAGAAGCGGCGATATAAAAATAGATGCCGCGACACTCGAACTAATGACAGAAAGCGCCCATGATCTTCTTGGAATTTCTCGCGCTTTTGATGCACATGGAAGCTCGGATTTGCTTAATCAATTAAATTTTTTTGAGAGGAAACAATGCGCAATTGGGCCATAGCTGGCATGGGATGCGCTTTTATTGCCAAAATTTGGTCTGAATATTTCGGGATTAGCCTT
>JBOIEG010000529.1:0-1676 GCA_050740915.1 Gammaproteobacteria bacterium
TATGGACAACTTCCCTGTTGCCCACATACCCACAGCCCAACAGATTTTTTGATACCCAAAATTTTGGACCTATAGAACGTAACTTTATTCCAAGTAATGAATCAGATGCATAAATACGCCTCAGATCAGTACCCACAAATTCTGCGGAGGAGGCTAATTTTTTAAATAGTACAGATCATATTCCAGCTTTTCTTTTGCATCCTCTTCGGAATCACAATAGGGGTAACAGATCTGTGCCCATCCGGTGATCCTGGTTTGACGTAATGGCGGACGCCAAAGTACGGGATTTTCTTTTCGAATTGCTTGACGAACGCCGGACGCTCGGGGCGCGGCCCGATAAAGCTCATATCGCCTTTGAACACGTTAAAGAGTTGCGGTAATTCATCGATACGGGCCTTGCGAATAAACGCGCCGACCCTGGTGACGCGATTATCGTCTCGTTGCGCCCAACGCAGCACGCCATCACTTTCTGCGTCTATCCGCATGCTCCGAAACTTCAGCACCTCAAAGTGGCGGCCGTTTTTTTCGACCCTGACCTGGCGGTAGATTACCGGACCCTTGCCTTTGGATTCGATAAAAACAGCTAAAGCGGCCAACCCCATGAGGGGGAACATCAATATCAGCATTAAGGAACTGAGCGTCACATCGAATAGCCGCTTCGCACTCGAGGTGAATACGGCGTTGGAAAACCCGTTGCAAAAAACGACATCACCGGGTTGCAGCGAATCAACCCTGAGCTTGCCGAGCTGTCGTTCCAAAAACTCCCTGAGCTCGATCACCTTGACCCCCGACATTTTGCAATCCAGCAAGTCAGCGAGCGGTAGTTTATTGCGCCTATCGTCCACCGCAACAACGATCTCATCGATCTGACAACGCCGCGCACAGTCTTGAATAGACAAACCACCCTGCACAATCTTAGTAGGTGCCACCAGGCGGTGGCCACTTTCAACATCCACGAATCCCACGATGTCCACTCCGCGACGATCCGCTTCGCGCCGCAGCCCTTCGATTAAGCGCGCCTTGTTACCCACTCCCAAGACCAGAACCCGCTGCCGCATCGTTGTTTCCATGTCGTGGAAATAGATAAGCCGACAGGCAAGGATCCCTACCCCAGAGCACATCAGCGCGATAATGAAGGCACCCGCCCCCAAACCGATGTTAGGTAACAAACTTTCCGATAACGCCACGGCGATTAACGCCAGGGTAAAACTCGCGGTGATTTTGAGAACCACGGTGTGCCCGCGGTCTCTGAGATCGCGCTGATAGAGCCCGGTGGCCATCATGACCATTAACACCAATGCGCAGAAAAAAACCGCCCGCATCCAAATCGGTCCTTCTCCGCTGGCTGGGGCTGACTCCAAAGTCGTACAGCTGAAACGCTGCCCCAACATAGGCGGAAGCCAGCAGGATCGCTATCTCCGCCGTACCGAGGACGACCAACGAACGGGGTAGGTAATATCCGAAAACTCTATACATGCGACCTTCCCTAACACAGCTGCTCCCCGCTCATTACTAGTGTAGTGTCCCTTAAATAACTTTACAGGCTTTCCAGTGATTGCTATGGTCTCGCTCATGCCGAACACCCGCGTGGCGATCAAGTTGCAGCCGGCTGAACGCACGCAGCTGGAGACATGGGGATCCGCACACGGAACTCCGCAACAGGTGGCGCTGCGCTG
>JBOIEG010000530.1:0-4198 GCA_050740915.1 Gammaproteobacteria bacterium
GGTCAGTTCGTCGACCACATCCGCTATCACGTGGGGGTGCTGCGATAGCAAAAACAAGGTCCACGTCAGCGCATTCGCGCTGGTCTCCAGGCCAGCTGCAAGAAAGACACTGGTATGGCCCAGTAGTTCATCATCAGTCAGCGCCGTATCGAGACCATTATCGGTACCGCCGCACGCGTGCATAAGGATCGATAGCATGTCTCCACTATCAGTGCTAATGACGCGCTTCCGCTTGAGGATGTCGCGAATTTCGCGATCGTAGTCATTGACGAGGTCAAGAAATCGATGAAACGGAAGCCCTGGCACGTCAAAGGGTAGCAACCTTGAGAGTGGTGAGGACTGTACGGCGAGCGTTCGGCGGATCAAATTCGCGACTACAAGATCCCGCTCGCCAAGGTCCTCGCCAAATAATGTGGCGCCAGCTATCCGGCTGGTCAGCAGCCGCATGTCTTCACCAATATCGCGGGACTCTTTATCTTGCCATCGATCGAGAATCGTTTGCGTCACTGCGACCATGATATCTCGGTAGGAATCGACACGTTGACGCTGAAACGCGGGTGCGACTAAGCGTCGCTGCAGTCGGTGTTCTTTGCCGTTCACTCCAAATAACCCGGTACCGAAATGTTTGAGGACCGCGGTTCGGCCGCTATCGAACGTAACGCTCGGCGGAGTACCAGATAGCGGGGACTTGTAGTAGATATCGTGGTGTGTTGAAACTTCCCGGACCATCTCAGGACCGTAAGCAAATACGGTCCCCGGACAGTTAAGGTGCGGCGAATAGATGTTCGTGTTCCCCCCGTAGGACAGCGCAGCAATAGGGCCGTAGCGCTCGAATAGTTGGCTCGTATAACCGATCGGGTCCCGCACGAAGCGATAAACCTTGCCGCTTGCACCGAACAGTGGTTTTGGGCCTGGAACGGTCAAGCTCGGAGCCGAGGGCCGATAAGGACCATCAAGGCTTATCTTGTCGTGTTGCATGGCTTTCACTAACAGAATCCTGGGCTAGCATCAGGCGCCGGAGCTTGTCGCTAACGCCAATTGCTGCGGTCGGATGCTCGGTTCGAAGACCTCCCTGACCTTCGCCACGAACCACCGAAACGAAGGGTGCTGTTTCGAATAAAACAGATGCGTCGTTCGGCTGCGGCGATAATCCGATGCACCGAAGCGCGCGATCGGGGTTTGAAACCTCCCCGAATGCTGAAGCATTTCAGCCCACTCCCGCTCCAGCTTGCGATCAGAGAGGGCATACCATACCTCGATGGGCGTGGTGAAGCCTAGCAAATAGTCGATGTGCCAGTGGGGCTCGCCAACGGAGGCAAGATGACGGCTGATGCGAGCTCGGATGCCGCCATGGCCGCAGGCGCTTCCGAGGTACCCGTAAAATCCCGGAATAAACGTGCACTTCCCCAACTGGCCGATGACGAGGCGCTGAGTCTGTTTAACCGAAACGATCAAGAGATAAGCGCCTTTGCTTTCGGGCACTTCAATCATCACATTCTTGTGATGGCTGAATCGTTCCGGTGTGCCAGCTATCGACTCTGTGCGCATCGATACCATAACGATTCCCTTCAAATACTGTAGACCACTACGCGCCTCGGGGTGTGCTTTAGGCACCAAAACGTCGGTGCCGCAGCGCTTATATTAATCAAAAAAATATTCCCTGCGGGGAGGCATTCCGTCGGTGAGCAGCGGCGCAGTTGCACGACTCCGCTTTGGGAACCCCAGGGGCCCGCCGCGGGCATGACTCATCGCTAGATCCAACGAAATTAAAAGGCCGAGAATACTTGCGGAGCACAGTTGTTGCTAGATGCCGCGTGCGTTACAGGGGTCTGTCGGAATAATGCGTTGAGCCGGAGAGCCTCGTCCTATAGAAGTCCCAGCCGGTGACTCTGTCTGATGGTTTATGCCGATCACAAGGTTGCATCACGACGGTACGCTGGCGTGGGAAGGATGGGGTTTCTATGGCCTACAATCAAGCGGTGTTTATTTCAACGCGTGTTCCTTTTTCAGACTATAAGGCCCCATGCTAATTGTTTGTTTATTTTGATTTTCGGCGTTGAGTGAGTTTTGTCCTAGTGGTTACAACGGTGCTCCGGTGGGCGATTTTGGTGGGCAAACGCACGTGCGCGGCATCGAGGAGTTGGTGAATGGAATCACGTGGAATGGGGAGCTGGTAAGCGGGGGGCTGATTGGGGGTGTGTACTTCGGTCAGGCACAGGGTGGCGAGCTGATCGAGACCTTCTTGCACAGTGAGGTCGAGATAACGCCAGCGCTGTGCGAGGATGTGGATGAGAAGATAGGCGAGCATGACCACCAAGGCGTGACCGCGAGTACGGGACTCAAGCCGAACATAGATGGGGCGCATCTCGAGGTGGACGGTTTTGCTTTCCCGGAAAGCCCACTCAACAAGGGCGAGATCTTTGTAGCGTTCGTGGACGAGTTCTTTCGAAGCGGTGGCCGGAGGGAGATCGGTTTTCAAGACATAGCAGCCGTCGAGCTTAGCTGATTCGGCGAGTGCCTGGGTATTTTTCTCCAGCCTGAGGGTGCGTTGCTCAAGGGTAAGCGTGACCCAGGGGTGGATCTGTAACTGTTGGGCGCGGCGTGCGAGCTTCTCTAGCGCCAGGGTAGGATTGGCGCGTCGACGCGTTGCCAAATACGCGTTGCTGACGGCCACGGCGTTGAGCAGGGTTTGATATTTATCCTCGCGTGAAGCGGCGATTTCCTGAGCCCGGTGCGGATTACGGCGCAGGACATAGCGGTCCCCTTCTGGGGGCGTGATCTCAGCCACGGACTCATCGAAGAGGCTCATCTGCAGCGTACCTTGTTTGAGGAGCGCTTCGATTTGAGGCTTGGTGTTCGCGGTGATGTAGTGGAATTTCTCTACGCCGAGCGCCTGGATTTGCGGGGTTTTGATCATGCCTCGATCGCCGACGAAGGTGATCTCCCCACCGCCGAAGCGTTGCGCGACCTTATCGATTTGAGAAGCGAAGGTCTTGGTGTCCTGCGTGTTGCCGGGGAAGACCTCAATGGAGAGCGGACGTCCCGAGCCATCGCACAGTAACCCGATCACCACCTGAGGCTTCCCCCGCTTCTTATCGCGGTTATAGCCGAACGCCCCAAAGGCGTTATGCTTCCCTTCGAGATAGCTGCTGGTGACGTCATAGAGGAACAATCCCCTCGGCGTGCTCGGGGTGCGCTGCGCGAAGAGGCGCTCTTCAATCGTTGCCTGCTGAGCGGCTAACCAATCGAGATTGGCATAGAGAGCGTCCTCGTCGAAACGCTCCACGCCCAGCACCTCGCCGGCGGCATGGGCAGTGGCCAAGCGTACGGCCGAGAGACGTGAGCCTTGATCGAGGACCCGCGCGATCACTTGCCAGAGTGCGAGTTGGCCTTCGCGCGTGGTGCCGAGGGCCTGGTCGATGCCCAAGGAGCGTGCTACTTCGTGCAGCAGGTAGACCGCCCCGAAGGCCGGCCCCTGTTTGAGCACGATAGCCGGTGGCATGGTTTGGAGTGCCGAGAGGTTTGCTTTGTGGCGCAGGGCCAATTGGATGGCTTCGATCTCCTGGGGTGCGCACTGGCTGAGGTTGGCGATGGTGCGATGTTTCACCTTGCCGTTTTCGCGGAACGATTCGCGCAAGAGGAAGCGGGTGTAGCTCTTGGTGCCTTGCCGGACGGTCGAGACGTCGACGTACATAGTGGCTACTTATATAGCATAGCCGTCCATATAAGTCAATATACTCATCCATACATTAGTGGCTACATATGAAGCTCAAATTCTCCCTAACTCCTTGTCTGTACATCAATACCAGGAAAAAGCTAGAGGAACATCCGTTTCAATGATCATTCCCGCCTCGCGCAGTCGTTCCACGAGCACCTCACCGAGCCCGGTGGCCGGCGTCAGGACGCCTCCGCGCTCATACCCGCCAGGCAGGGCATCGGTGTTCGATATGAGGCTCAACGCCGACTCGCACAGGCATTTCACCGTGATCCGGTTCCCTGGATCGCCTCGATCACCGATAAGACCACTTACTCTACGGCCATCGTCACTGAGCCCTAGGAGCTGACAGCGGAACCAGCCATTTGCCATGGTGTTCTCAGAAGGGCCGCTACCGGGTACAGGCAGCAAGGGTTTTAGCAGCCGACGGATAGAAGGTCGCCACATCGCGCTCTCGAACAGGGCTATGCCAGCCGTCGCGGC
>JBOIEG010000531.1:0-4423 GCA_050740915.1 Gammaproteobacteria bacterium
GCTCGACTGTGCCGCGGCCTCAAGCTTCTCTTGGCCCCTCAACAAGAGCTCCTTCCGGTCACGGGCACTCGCTAAGCCCGGCCCGGGCATCCGTTGAGTGCGATCATGGATCGTCTGGGGGCGGCCGCGGCCATTTCGCCGGCGGTTCTCGCCAGATCGAAGAGCGCGAGACCGGCACGCGCGTGGCGGTGCACGGCGGTTCGCTTTGGTCTTTTCATTGAGGGCTCCTTTCATTAGGCTGGTTTGGCACCATGGCTCAAAGAGCCGACCGCAAATGAAACTGTGCAGCGGATTCCGGTTTGCAACTGAACAAATGAGAAGCCCCGCCGTAGCGGGGCTTTAATTCCTAGACTAACCTTCCTTGTCTCTCTCGGAGCCCGTTCCTTTGTGGCTCTCCGTGAGTGCTTGCTCCTCGTTGATTACGCGACCTTCCTGGGCGAAGCAGCTCGCTGGGCCTTATCCGTGACCGTGTTGACGGTTTTCTCTACGCCATCGCCGTACTCCTGCCACGCCTGCACCGTAATGTCGATAGCCTGGTTGGCGCAGTCTACATAACGCTGTCCATATTCCTGCACCAGATCCGCCTGCGCGGAGGCGAATTCACGGGAATCGCGGGCCCGGCTGAAGAGCTGCAACTGGGCGTTAGTCGCCTCAACGGCCTGGCTGAACGCCTTCTGTTGTACCTCGCCCAACCGCTGAACGACGTTCATCTGCACACCCATTAATTCCTGGATGGTCTGATGCATGAAATGGGTAGCGTCTTGAGCCTCATTTTTAAATTGCGTCGTGTTGTCTGTCATAGTCGTTTACCTCCTAAAGGTTACCAGTAGAGCGATTTAGTGCAGTGCAGCATAATGCGTGTGGCTCTGCCTGTCAAATAAAGGGCGATTGCCTCAGGGACCTATCTCCGGGGTTTCTGATCCATATGTCGGCGTCGGTCTTCTTCACGTGCGTCATCGCTTTCTGCCTTCCAGCGAGACGTTTGCCTACGACGCGGCCGAGTCCACGCGGAGTCAGGGAAGGATTGCTATGTGTATTACGTTGGGGACTTCGACAGACTTCGACCCCTCGGGCTGGCAAATGGCGAGAACCTGCGGCAAAACCTTGTTGAGTCCGGAGCGCCGGTTACCTTCGTTCGCTGGCTGTCAATTACGAGCAGGCGCAAGAGTGGAATTTACCTACCCGGCCCACCAAGAAGACGGACACGCGTTGCAAAACATTCTTTGAGCGCTTCGGTAAAGACCCACCTTCCGTAGAACTCAATTCGTTGCACCCCGATCACTTGCGCCAGTTGTACTAAGCAAGCGAGGATTTTTACGACAATTTAGATACTTTTTTTGCTGGGCAGTATCTTTTTGCTGGAGTTTGCGGACTATTTAAGGCGACGCCATGCGACATGTGTACCAAGGGTTGTAAGACCCCATTTGAGAGCGTATTGTCAAGCGTTACCTGAACCCGGCAGGTTTTTTATACAGCAAAAAGGGTGTCATGCATGTGCACGAAAACAGCTAACCTCTAGAAGGAGGGGTAAGATGCATAGAAATGAAGATAGCGACACAACACAGCAGCGTAAGGCGGGAGTGCAGCACGCGATGAACTTCGCCGAGATCTTCCTGCACGGAACGGCACGGGTGATGGATATTCAGCTGGACGCCGTCAGAACGTTCCTTCAGTATCAGGCAAGAGGTGCGGCCCTGTATGGCGTGCCGGACTGCTCAAAGATCTTCGATAAGAGCGAAAACGGGTTGAGCCGGCTCGTCGAAGCCAGTGCCGACAAGACCCTAACCTATATGCGTCAAGCCAATGAGGCCTTCTCAGAAATGCAATCGAGTCTGGGGCAGGTCATTGAGCAACAGATCGAAGAGGTTTCCGAGCAACTGCAAACCGGCCTGGAGGAGGGCAACAGGATCGCGGACGAAGGGTTGCAGGAGGGGAAACGGATGATCAAGGAAACCGCCGATGAGGCCCAACGTAGCGCAGGGCCAGGGCGAAAGCGTTAAAGAGCGTTATTAAACAAGAATCGAGGAGCAGGGCGCCAGGCACGTTGCCTGGTTAGCCTTGCTCTACGCCCCGACCTGGTCGCCAAAGCGATTGCACCGGATTATGCGCTTGGTCCGCACACCGCATCGCTTGGACTTGCCTTCTATGAAGGCAATTTATTACCTAAACATTATGCGGGCGGCGCCTTCATCGGCCAGCACGGTTCCTGGAATCGCAAACCTGCCAGCGGATACAAGGTGATTTTTGTACCGTTCTCAGATGGACATCCGGCCGGCCCTGCGGAAGACGTATTGACCGGATTTGAATGCGGACGGCCAGGCATACGGGCGCCCGGTAGGTGTGCTATCGATAAAGCCGGAGCGTTGCCGGTGGCCGACGATGTCGCCAATATCGTCTGGCGCGTGACGCCGGCAGCGAACAAATAAGTTCGCTGCGCTGCGGGCAGAGCCTATATAGGCGCTTCTTCATTTTTTTCCGGATGCGAATGCGTAGAGAAAAAACGCATCATTTCGCGCGTGGCATCCGGACCATTTGCATCAGTGTAGCTGCCACGCTTGCTGCCGCCTGACCACGCATGACCCGCGCCATGCACCAGCCATTGCTCGGCAATCGCGGGGCCGATTTCATCGTGGTGGATGGTGCGCGTATACGCGTGGCCGTTCGGCACTTTACCTTGCTGCACTTCCACGCTTGCCGAGCTGGTGCGCGCGCCGGAACTGCGCATTGATTGGGCCATGACCTGATCGCCATTGCTTGGATGTACGGTCTTATCCTGGTCACCGTGAAATACGATGACCGGGATACCTTTCTGGCGTTGCTTGGCGGTCGCGCGCCCCATCCCGCCTTTCATGGCGCTGAGCGCGGACGGCAAATCGTGTGCCGAAGCGAACGGCAAGCCCGAATGCACACCGACCGCCGCATACAGATCGGGATAGCTTGTTCCCATGATCACCGCCATGGCGCCGCCAGCGGACAAACCTGCGATAAACACTCGGTGCTGGTCGACTGCATAATCTTGTATGATCTCGCGCGTGATGCCGGCAATGATAGAAGGCTCTCCCTTTTCGCGCTCTTGGTCGACTGCGCTGAACCAGTTCCAACACTTCGATACATTGGCCGATTGCGCTTGGCAAGGATACGCCACGAAACATTGCTCGTTCTCGGCAAGTGCATTCATGCCGGTGCCGGCGGCGAAGTCATCCGGGTTTTGCGTACAGCCATGCAACATCACCACAAGCGGCAAGGCTTGGCCATGGTAGCTGCCGGGAATATACAATTTATAGCTGCGGGTGCCGGCATGATTGGAATACGATTTGCTCACAAACTGCCCGCCGCTCTCGGTATCGGTGTGCGTCTGCGTATCCTGTTGCCGGGGCTGAGGCTTGAACGCGGGCCCGGCAAATCCGGCTCCACCCTGCGGCGTAGCGATTCCGAGCCCTGCAAGCAGTTCAGGCACGAACCCGGCCAGGCCGTCTGGTGTGCGAAGGTGAGGTAAAAACGGGCTATCAGCTTGACGCTTGCGCATAAAGCACGGCATCGCATTTTGATCCAGCAACTGATTCGGCGGCAGCGTATTTTTCAGCGTACGTTGGATACTCGCCGTAGAATCGACCGGATTGCCTGTGCGCACCTTCTGGGTAACGCGTTGCATCATCTCGCGGATTTTTTCAGAGATTTTCATGTACTTCCTCTTTTGGAACAGTTATCGGATTCTTTCAGCCAAGGCTTTTTTTACAGCGGGATTGGCATGCAAAGCACCAAGCACAACGAGCGACTCTATCGTTGCCAGCGCCAGTGCAGGCGAGACATCCTGGCCGATGCTTGCCAAACCAAGAACTTGGATTTGCAAACGCTGGCCGGCTGCCTGTACCGCCTCAAGGTCGGCGCGTGAATAATGTTGTAAACCGAGTATCAGGCTTTTGCGGGAAACGGTTTGTTTGACCACCTCGGCATGCGTGCCGAGCTGGTTGCGTATCGCAGTGCGGATCAGATCGGTTCTATTCGAATAAAACCCTTCCTGTACCAATAAATCGATCTGGCCGAGGTCGATCAATCCAAGATTGATTGTAGTTTTCTCGGTTTCGCTGACTTTGGGGCGAATCTCATGCAAGCTCATATTTGCCGTCCATTAAATCGAATGATGTTTTAACCATCCAATTACCATCCATATACAATCTGTATGGATGGTATTATAGATTGCAAGTTGCGCTTGTCAAGCGGGCATTAGCCGCTTCTTCGGTCATTTGATAAGCAATGCCCTGCCCCTGCCCGAGGCGGCCGACTACGCTGCGCGCGCCCCTGAGAGGCTGTGAAAAAACCTCCTGGGACAGGGGAATGATGAGAAGGGAGCTGGTAAAATAGCGGGAACACAACTGAAGCAACGGTATCCCTCATGGCAGACGAAGCATCCAGGGCTTTATTT
>JBOIEG010000532.1:0-2793 GCA_050740915.1 Gammaproteobacteria bacterium
GACGGCCACCGTCGAGGACATCATCAAGAAGATCGAGCGGGCGCGGGTCAAGATGGAGCAGATCAAGCCCGGATCCACCCTGCCCCGAGGGAAAAAGAAGGCGGCTTAACTGTAAAGTTATTTAAGGCACACTACACTAGGCGATGGCCGTTGATCGCGACCTTGATGCTTGTGTAGACCGCCACGGCGCTCAGCGCTCCTGGCCGGCTCGGGTCTGTAAAGTCCGGAAACACGATGATGCGTGAACCGGTCGGAACACTATCGTTAGGCACGGCTGCGTGGAAGGCATGTGGAACCGTTGACGTCTCCGCGGGTTCGACGTAGCGGGCGCAGTCCAGCGCCGCGAAGCAATTTTTCACTGCAACGCTGTTCTTGTATGAGAAGAAGAAGACGCGTTCGACGTCACGCAGTGGTATTGCGATCTGCCATCGTGTCGGCTTCCGCGGTTGCCCACCAGCGACTGGTATCGTCAGTCTCTTATTGAGGTACTCTTGCGTGAACCCCAGAGATCCCAAAATCTGGCGATCGAAACTTGTCAGAAGGCCCGTGGGCTTCTTCATGGACTCAGCAAGCACCGCGTCAGGCTCCGCGCGCTCGGGTTGCGACGTTCTCGGCTCGAACAGGTCGTCCTCCAGTTCCCCGCACGGCCTGTCCTTGAGCAGTTCCCGCAACCGGCTCAGCGGATAGCAGGCGTACCGCCAGTCTTCTCCCGCGTTCCAACGCCCCCACGGGGCCTTGGTGCCAATAACGATCGCTTGCGGCTCGCTGGTGCGTGGCCCGGGCGCCATGCGGACGGCGATGAGCGCGATTTGTGGAAGATTTGGCATACGTCCCCCCATCACAGAGCACGATCGAAGGCATCGAAGAAGCCAACCAAAGCCGGCTGCAGGGGATCCTGGGTCGGGAAGTCGGTCGAACGGGTGGATCCCGTCACGTAGGCCTGGCCGAAGCGGTTCACGGCGATGCTGCGGCCCTCGTCGAAGTCGGTCCCACCGAGATAGGTCGAATAGACAAACTCGGAACCCGTCCGACCGTCCTCATCCGGTCCCGGTGCTTATCGGAGTTGCCCCGGCGGGACTTGCTTAGCGCGTGGGTCTTGTTCAAAGACGGCACCGCTTCGGTCGGGGTCAAAAACAGGGCGTAGCCAGGGCCGTGGGTGAGGAGGAATTTTACCTGCGCATGGCTCTGCCCCTGGTTTGCCTCAAAGCTCAAGGGCAACTTGCCATAGTTTTGCTCAAGCTTGGTTTGATCGGCCGTTGGGTAAATAGGCACCGCGGGGGCGGCTCTTGCGGATGTATACACATGCAGGATAGACATCGTTCCCTCCACTTTGACTCTCTGTTGCCGGATCCACTCACTCGGCTGCCCTTAGAGTGCGGGCCGAGTGCTCATGCTACCAATGAAAACCAAGTACACGTCTTCGTGTTAGGCGAGATGCTGAATGGCCTCGTGAAAGTCGGCATCTCCAAGCAAAGAAAAAAAGCTTGTTTCATTTCTATTCGCTAAGGAAGCGCATCAGATGAAAGGCGGGGCTCACATCAACGCGCCGACTCTTACACTCAGAATAGTCGGTGCCGGTGTGCTTTGCAGACCGATTTCGATAAATCTCAGGCTGTGGCGCCAGGATTTGCAACGCACATAAAGAGTTCGTTCAGGAATTGAGCGCCGAGCATGAAGACTTGAGCCAGCGGTCGGGTGTAGCCCAAGGAGAGAACCGGCTTGAGCACCTCGGTTCAAGCTCTCGATTAACGTCTGCTCCGGCTACCCCGAACGACCGGTGTTTGGATAACGCGATCGACCGCTCTTGGCCGGTTAGCGACTAGATCTCTGGTAATATGGGGCCAAGAGCGTATCGTCGGCGGCCTCTACCCGATCACCTATCTGTACCAACCCGCCTTCGAGCACACGGGCGGTTATGCCACCGTGCCCACGCATTGCGTTATAACCGCCTTGCCCCAAAGCTTCCTCCATGCGCGAGCAGGGGTGGCACAAACCGGTGCCCTCGAGCAGTGCTGAACCGATGCGAAAACGCCGGTCGTGCAGGGCCAGGAGATTGATGCCTGACACGGCGAGGTTGCGGCGCAACAGTGCCGGCGAGACAACTTCGCGTCCGCACAGTGCGGCGACTACGATTAAGTGCTAGAACTGAATGAGTGTGACCTGCCGCTTGCCGCCGACCCGTGCTGCGCGATGATCGCCCAGAAGTCCACGCTCTGGAGCAAGCTCGGCTTTAGTTACGCACTCAATCCGTCCTCGTTCGGGGCGAAGTCCGATCCATTCCAAGCGCCCTTCGTGCGCGAATCGCGCCCTTAGATCAGCCAGACTTTGGTTTGCTGGAAGCATGCAAGATTAATTTGTTTCTTGTCGGTTAACCCTGTGTGCCAATCTCGCGTGAGACCTCCGGCAGCAGCACCGATCACCGCGCTCTGAAGAACCGAGAGTCCAGTGGCGGCTCCGACGACCGCCCCGGCACTCGCGCCGATGCCAGTCTCTGGCGCGAGTACTGATCCCGCTTCACCCTAGGAGCCTGTCGGACTTAGGATGAATCTACTGCGGCGATGGGAAATCGGTTCATTTTTCCGATCATTTTCGTTAAATAGAACGCGCTATTCGCCTCAAATGATCGAAAAACTGTCCTCGATTCCCCACTCGCCTCGCTACGATCCCCTAAGTCCGACAGGCTCCTAGTGTAGTGTCCCTTAAATAACTTTACAGTTAAGCCGCCTTCTTTTTTCCCTCGGGGCAGGGTGGATCTGGGCTTGATCTGCTCCATCTTGACCCGCGCCCGCTCGA
>JBOIEG010000533.1:0-1989 GCA_050740915.1 Gammaproteobacteria bacterium
AACGGTCACCGCATTGGCGGGATGTCGCGGCCATGCGATCAGATCGAGACAACAATTAATGAGTGGGTGGAAAGGATAGTAAACCGTCACCGTGGACGGCATGGTATTTAGAGTGGGTGTTGCTCAATATTCACCTCCATTGCTTGGTGCTTGATGGGGTCTATCGCGCCAGCGAGGGCGTGCCGGTCTTCCATGCCGTGCGCGCACCCACCCCCGCAGAGCTGCAGGCCTTACTCACTCGTATCATCAAGCGCCTCTTGCGGTTATTGCCATGCAACGGCTATCTCATTGAAGAGAGGGGATGACCTATCTAGCCAACACCGATCCGGAGGTCGCTCTGGCACCCCTGCAAGCGACGGCCTGCACCTACCGGATCGCCTTTGGGCCTCGCGCAGGCCAGAAAGTACTGAGCTTGCAAACCGTCCCGAGCCAAGCAGAGCCGCCTGCGCAAGAACGCTGTGTCAACGCACAGGGCTTTAGCCTGCATGCCGAGGTGCGGTGCGCCATGAATCAGCGTAACAAACTCGAGCACCTGTGCCGCTACATCACCCGCCCCGCCATCACCAACGAACGCCTGACTCTCAACCGTGCCGGCCAGGTGGTGCTCACCCTGAAGACACCTTATCGAGACGGCACGACCCATGTCGTGATGTCAGCGCTCGAATTCATGCAGCGACTCGCCGCGCTGGTTCCCCGTCCGCGGCTCCATCTGATCCGCTTCCATGGCGTGCCCGCACTCACCGCTAAACTGCGTCCCGCGATTATCCCGAGCGCGACGATCGACGCGAACGCGCCCGCCGCTGAGCAGGGTGAGACACCCCCTCCATCCCTCCTGGCCCGCAGGAGGCTTAAGCCCGGTTGCTCAAGCGAGTATTCGATATCGACATCGAGCAGTGTCCGCGAGTCGCGGCGGCGCCTTGACGATCATCGTCGCCCCTTCGACAGGCTCAGGACAGGCCTCCTAGACCCTACCGCGATCGCCAACATCCTCGCGCATCTCGGCTTGCCCATCCGTGCACCGCCCCGATCACCGGCGCGGTCATGCGACCTGTTCCAAATGGCCTAATCCCCGTGCGGTTCAGACCCCTGAGCCGGCCATCCCACCTTCGCCCAAACCCGCCCAAGCCGCCAAAACGCCCAGAACCCTGGCGTTTCGAGCCGTCGAATAGCCCGAGAATCCCCGATTTCGGACCAAGATTGCGCGTGTTTGACACCCGACAGGTTCAGTCGTATCTTCGCTTCCGAGGAAAAAGGGCCTTTAAAATCCTTATTCGCGTGCGGGCGTAGGAGATGCGGAATGACGACGACGGTGGAAGTCAAATTCGATCTGCCCGATGCGCTGGCGCAGGAAGTGGCACGCATGGGGCTGCTGGAGCCGATTGCGCTGCAGGCGATGCTGCGTGAGGCGGTGCGGGCGCGCCGTATCGAGCGGCTCACCGGGGCACGCAAGAAGATCGCAGCGGCGGGCGTGCCACCGCTGACGATGGAAGAGATCAACGCCGAGATCAAGGCCGATCGCGCAGAACGGCGCGCGGCCGGCAACTGAGCAACGAACCGCAAGCACATCGTGCGGCTGGTGCTCGATACCAATGTGGTCGCTTCGGGACTGTTGTGGGTCGGCGCGCCACCGGCAAAACTGATCGAGGCGGCGCAGGCCGGTGAAGTGGAACTGTTCACCAGCAAGACGTTGCTGGCGGAACTGGCTCGCATTCTGGCGCGCAAGAAGTTCGCGCGCGCAGTCGCAACCTCAACGTTGTCGATTGATGAACTGGTGCTGGGTTATGCGGAACTGACGACGATCGTGACTCCGGCGGAGATTTCACTCACATCTCCCGATCCGGATGACGATCATGTGCTGGCCTGTGCGCTGGCGGCCAGCGCCGACTTGATCGTCTCGGGCGATCCCGACCTGCTGAACCTCAAACAGTTTCTGAAGACACAAATCGTGACACCACGCGAAGCCAGTAAACGTGTGGCGAACTCATGACG
>JBOIEG010000534.1:0-6460 GCA_050740915.1 Gammaproteobacteria bacterium
GGACATCACCGGCGCGCGTTGGGGATTGGAAAGTGCCGAGGCTATCTTGAAGCTACGCTCATTGCGCTCAAGTGGCCACTTCGACGTGTACTGGGAGTTCCATAAGACCCAAGAGCTCGCGCGTAATCATACCTCACGCTATGAGTGCCTACCCCTGCAGAAGGCTGCTTGACCACCCGTGAGCGTCGTTTTAAAAGAGCCGCACCCAATGGATTTCACACTGGCATTCAGCGCCCACTCGGGCGCAAACCGCCAGTCCGCCTCGTCGTACACCTGGTGTCTGGGCGCGAAACGCAAGTTGACGTTCTCGCCGCCATCCAACGGTTTCTGATAACCGTAGTTCCCCCGAAGATTGAACGTTGGCGTTATCGCCCAATCAAATCCCCATTCCAGCCCATACCCCTCCTGTGCTCCATTGTTGGCGAACCCCAAGCCATTGGAGGCCCGATTGGAGACAAGCTCGATGATGTCGTCGAGTCGGTACCAGAAAAAATTGAGGTTGGAACGGAAAGGGGCGGCGCGGTAACTGAACGAGAGCTCGGTGGTGTCAATGGTCACCGGATCCAGGTCGGGGTCGCCCAAACCGAGCAGGATCCCGTTCGAGTGCAGCTCCGTAACGGACGGGGGCCGAAAAGCGCGCCCGTAGAGGAGCTTGGTGGTGACCCTGTACCCCGTGTTCCACACGAGGCCGATGCGCGGGTTCACGCTCGGCCCGAAATCCGAGTAGTGATCCACCCGCAGGCCCGAGGTCAGGCGCCAGTCGGGTGCGAACAACCACTCATCCTGCAAGTAGGTGTAGAAAACGCCCCGATCAGTATCCGGAAACAAGGGGACATCGCCCATACCACCTCTCTCACCAAACCTCCCCGTAGGAGTAAGCAACCCCCGGCGAACGGTGTAATTTCGCCGATCTTCGGTGTTGTCGAAGGAGTCGTAAAATCCCCCCAACCCAACCCTCACCAGGTGACCGTTCAGTCCGGAATAGAGCGTCGTGAACTCCGCCCGCACCCTGTTCTCCACCACATCCAGCTCTTGCCGGACGCCGTCCGGGAACGCCCCGCCGAAGGCGCCGGGCGGGAACAGCGCAAGGCGTGCATCGATATCGGAATAGACATAGGAAAGCTGGGCCGTGATGTCCCAGTGATCCGAGTACCGGTCTTGGTAGGCGAGATCCGTGTTGAACAGCCCGACATCGATCTCGCCATCGGGGTCTAGGCTCGAGGAGAAGCCGACGCCGGTGCCGACGTCGAACTGCCCGAAGTAACCCGCACGCCAGGTCCACGGCCCGTTCGAGATATCCGCGTGGACATCGACCACATCCCTCTCCGTATTGACAGCGGACGGCGCCCGCGATGCGCGCGTCCCGAATAGAGTATCGAAGCGCGTTTGAGCATCAGCCTCAACAATCTTGTCGAACCCGTTGGTCGTCCGTCCCTGGAGGCTTACTGCCACATCGGCCTCGCCCCACTGTCCGCCGTGCAGGAACCAGCCCTCAGAGGTATCGAAAGACCCGGCCCGTCCCCCGATTCCGTTGCCGTTGATATCTTTGGCGGTTTTGGTGACGATATTCACCACACCCGCCATGGCATCGGCACCATAAACGGCCGAGCCCGGGCCGCGGATGACCTCGATACGCTGCACGTTGTTGACCAGCAGGTTGCCTCGCGGTGCGAACGCGTTCACGAAGCCCTGGGGCACGGGGATGTTGTTCACGAGAATGAGGACGCGCGAGGGGATCCCGCGGAAGCTGAGCACGTTCACGATATCGTCGGGGGTCGACAGATGCACGCCAGCGACGGTCTCGATCACCTGATCGAGGGTGGTCGCCCCCATGGCCCTGATCTCCTCGGCCGTGATGACCCGTGGCCACCGCTGGGGCCAGATCAAGTGGCTGGCGATAGCCCGCGGCGATGCTGACCACGTCCTCGTCCTCACCGTAGACTTGGGCGATGTCCTTCTCCAACAGATCAGAACCCTGGGCCTCGCTCCCAATGCTTACGCTTATCAACCCAAGAAAAAGCCGGACGTAAAAACGAAGCGCCATGTTTCATGGCCTTTTTGTTTTGTTGTCCGCGGCTTGTACGCGCACCACGGATAATCGCATCCTTTTCGAGTCGGTTCCATCGAAGTGTCCGGTGGCATCTTATTGTTTTCCTTGATGGGCCATAGGGGAGTCGAACGCCAGACCGACAGACTAAAGTTATAACTAACTGGCAAATAGCAAGTTTTCACAACTTAACAACGATTAAAATAGCCACTTATGGGGTACCTGCTATGAAGGATAATTGTGGATAGCTGTCGTTTTTGCCGCTCAGTGTCCCAAGAGTGTCCCCAACACGAATCGCCGACATGCCCCTAACCGAATCCGACCAGATTGGCTTCACGGTATGTTTATCGCCGTATCCCGATTTTCGTATCCTCAACCTTAGCGATCATCTTGGAAGGCGCGATACCGAGCACGTCTGCCAGAACAAAGATGGTCGTGAGAGACGGTTGGCGTAAGCCCCGCTCAAGCAGGGAGATGTAGGTTCGGTCAAGACTAGATTCGAGCGCGAGCCCTTCCTGAGAATACCCGGCTTGATGCCGTAGCTCACGGAGCGCGCTACCAAAGGCAGCTTCGAGTGTCAGAGCCTTCCCCATTGTTGGGGAAGAGACTCCATGATTTGAAGACTAGTAGTCTACGGACTATAGTCTACATAAAATGGCGACTTTCCCTTGTCTTCAAGTGGCTAATAGTCCGAGAAAGGCCGTATGGGGAAGCGGGTGAACCGGTGAACCGTCATGCCCGAAGGGTCCAAGGAGGATACCTTCACCGCTCGATCGCGCAAAAATTCTTCCTTGGTGCAAACAGCACGAGCTCGGTGTCATCGCCTACGGTCCCATGGCTTATGGCCTCTTAACCGGCAAATACACGCGGGAGTCGCTGCAAGCTTTTCCGAACGATGCTTGGCGTCGTAAGGGTGCGCGCTTCCAGGAGCCCGAGCTTAGTGTCAACTTGGAGTTTTTCGCGGGACTTACAGTAAGGCGCTTTCTCAAAAAGACGGTGTAGCTGCAGCAGATCGGTAATCTTGATCTCTAAAGGAACAGGAGATTGAGTGGCGCCGAAAGCACTGTCACATTCCAAACCTGACGGAGGTATCGTATGCCCGAGCAGATTTCCAAGTATCCAGAGGTGACTATTGAGGTTCTCAAGGGAGCGGGCGCTCGCTGTGGTGAAGGGGCGGAACAAAAGATCCTGACTAAGTGTCCTCAGGAACGGTTCTGCGCCTTGTCGACCGGTGAGGTTTGCATCTACGGCATTGAGGAGATCCCGCAGATGACCCAGATCACCAGCAAAGAGCTCGCCGGTATCGTGTGTCCTCCGGGACTGCAGTCGTCGATGGGCTTGGTATCGCTCTCGAGCCCTGAAATCGTGCTTCTGGGAGTGACATTCGCCGCGGGAGCCGCGGTGGGCCGGTTGTGGCGCACGATCAATTCGTGGAAGAACCGGGATTCGATGTGACGGGCGGGTATCTCCGAGGAGATAGCGCGTGCGGTCTGCTCCTTGAGTGAACGGACGAACAAGTCCGCCCGCACCGAGGAAGCGAGCCGCTTAATGGAGCGTCGCATCGCCCATCTGGACATGGATGCGTTCTACGCATCGGTGGAGCTTTTGCGTCATCCCGAGCTCAAGGGCTTGCCCCTTGTGATCGGGGGAAAACTTCGATCTGAGCAAGTTCAAGGTAAAGAGCAGCGGGACTTTCCCTCTTTAGGGGAGTACATCGGCCGAGGTGTCGTGACCACCGCGACTTATGAGGCCCGGGCTTTCGGCGTGCATTCTGGCATGGCCCTGATGAAAGCGGCGGCCCTGGCTCCCGAAGCGATTCTGCTGCCGGCCGACTTCGAGGAATACCGGCGCTACTCGCGGCTGTTCAAAGCGGCGGTGGCCGAAATTGCACCGAGAATTGAAGACCGCGGCATCGACGAGATCTACCTCGATCTGACCGATGTCTCAGGTGAAGCCATCGATCTCGCCCAGAGAATCAAGGATAAGGTCCGGTGTGCCACCGGCTTGTCCTGTTCCATCGGCCTTGCGCCCAACAAGCTGCTCGCCAAGCTCGCCTCGGATCTCGAAAAGCCCGACGGTTTGACCGTGCTCGCGCACAGCGATCTGCCCACGCGTATCTGGCCGTTGCCGGCGCGCACGATCAACGGGATCGGTCCGAGAGCGAGCGCCAAGCTCGAGGCACTCGGGATCCAAACCATTGGGGAGCTTGCTGCGGCAGAACCAAAGACGCTGGTCGAGACCTTCGGCCAACGCTACGTAAACTGGCTATTGGATGCCGCCCATGGACGCGACGAGCGCCCTGTTGTGACGGTGCGGGAACCTAAGTCCTTAAGCTGTGAGATAACCTTTGAGCGCGATCTGCATCCCAGAGGCGGATCGCGAGGCCCTCACCCAAGTCCTCCTTGAGCTCGCTCAGCGCTTGAGTGGAGATCTTGCACGCAAGGGCTACCTCACTAAGACCATCGGCATCAAGCTTCGGTACCAAGATTTCCGCACCCTGACCCGCGCGGTCACGCTCGATCGAGCGATCGCCGATGCTGAGGCGATCCGCGCCGCGGCGCGCGCCTGTCTCAAACGGGTAGTGCTCGATCGCAGGGTGCGTTTGCTGGGGATAAGGGTTGCGGGACTGGTGCGACCAGGACTACAGAACCCCGAACACGGCACGACAGATCGCTCTGAGTCGAAAGTTCTGTCGCTGAGAAACCCCGCAGCGTGCAAAAGTTGAACGCGCTGAGCGTGCGCTTCGCTGTTTTATACAGCTTTCACATTCGTATCGGTCAAGGCCCACTTCGCTTGCGCTTGGCGCAGAGCGTCCTCGTCCCGGAGGTGCCTTCTTTGTCGCTGGCGAGGAACGCGCCGATGTATTAGTCGGCCATCGTACATTTCGGGCCGCTGAAGAGCGCTTTGTCACCCCCGTACCATCTGCGATTAGCACACTGTCGCGACGCCTTTTGCAGAGGACTCCCAGAATTGTGAATGAAGAGAGAGATTCACGTAAGCCGCATCCACGTACTTTTTCACGGTGCCCAGTTTGATGTGTCGGTGTATGGCGAGATCCGTCTTTTCTTATCGGGGAGTAACAGGGACCATCCCACTCCGATTGTGAATATTTCACAGAAATCAGTACGGGCGCGTGATATAAACCTGGAAATGCATGAATAACTGAAGTAAGTTACGGACGGGCTAGCTTATCTGGAATAAGTCGTACTCATTATAAACCACAACAAGCGAGCTAACTCGGGAGGGGTTAATGTTCGACCCGCCAAGCCAAGCTAACGAGAGGAAAGAATCCGAGAGTGACGGCTTCGAGTCTCGTGCGCCAGCAATATCGCTGCCCAAAGGCGGCGGAGCCATCCGCGGAATAGGCGAAAAGTTCGCCGCCAACCCGGTTACCGGCACCGGCTCCATGTCCGTGCCCATCGCCACGAGCCCCGGTCGTTCAGGCTTCGGCCCCCAACTCTCACTGTCTTACGACTCGGGTGCAGGCAACGGCCCGTTCGGCTTCGGCTGGAGTCTTTCCTTACCTTCGATCACGCGCAAGACCGACAAGGGCTTGCCGCAGTATTTCGACGCCCAAGACTCGGATGTTTTCATCCTTTCCGGTACGGAGGACCTGGTTCTCGTCTTCAAGAAAAAGACAAACGGGGAATGGAATCTCAATGAGGATGGCAGCCACAAGATCGATGAGGTCACTCGGGACGGTTACCGCGTCCGCCGCTACCGCCCGCGCATCGAAGGGCTGTTCGCCCGCATCGAGCGCTGGACCCGCGACGCCGATGGCGATGTCCACTGGCGTTCCATCTCCAAAGACAACATCCTCACCCTCTACGGCAAAGACCCGAACTCTCGCATCACCGACCCGGCCGACCCCCTGCGCATCTTCACTTGGCTGATTTGTGAAACCCGTGACGACAAGGGCAATGCCGTTCTGCACGAGTACAAACCAGAGGACGACAACGGCGTCGGCCTCGATCTGACCCGCCCCCACGAACGCAACCGGGGCGACCGCAACGACTCACGCCGCGCCACGAACCGTTATCTCAAGCACATCCGTTACGGCAACCGAGTGCCACTGCTGGACAGCGCGGGGCAACGGCCGCGCGTGCTGATCGTCGCGCAGATCCAGAACGCCGGCTGGATGTTTGAGGTCGTGTTCGACTACGAGGATCACGATCTTGCCATCCCCATGCCCAGGGATGACGAAGAGAGGGACGCCGCAGGAATCCTCAAGCGGCCATGGACCTACCGTCAAGACCCGTTCTCCACCTACCGCTCAGAGCTTGTGAAAAAATCTGCTGCGCTCAGGATCTCGCAATTCGGCGGTGCTCGGAATCCTCATGTATTTCAATATACATTCCAGTTTCTGCGCTCCGGCGAAATGCGACCTCCCTTCGCTCGCAACGATTTTTTCAC
>JBOIEG010000535.1:0-3289 GCA_050740915.1 Gammaproteobacteria bacterium
GGCTTTTTCTTCGACCTTGTTGGGGTTGCCGCCTGATTGCTTAACAGTTGGCTGCGGGCGCCTTCCAAGTACGACTGTGCGGTTGCTTGGTCATTTACGCACCTGGCCATCACGATTGCCCCAACCAAGCAGGCGACGGTGGCAATTGCCCGCTCCTTCTTGCGTTCAGGCGAGGTGTCATCTATCTGCTTGGAAAAGATCTCGATCATTTCCCTAATCCCTTTGGCGACGCTTTCCCGCACCCCACGACCCGCGCGCGCGATTTCGCTTCCAAGGGCCGGTACGGCGCAACCCGTCCCTGGATCCTTGAGGTGCTCTTCCGTCAGATAGAAATCGACTAGGCTGGCGAACCCGTTCTTTGTCCGTACACTCTCCAACACTTTATGCCACCCCCGCACCGATTCACCGAATGCGGCTTCCATGGCCTCAGACGTAAGTGCCTCTTTCGAGTCGAAATGGGTATAGAACCCGCCATGGGTAAGCCCGATCTCGCTCATCAGCTCGGCCACACTGATCCCATGTAACCCCCGTTCGCGAAAAAGTGTTGATGCGGCCTTAACGATCTCTTGTCGCGTCTTGGCCGCCTCTTCTCTTGAACGTCGCATACGTGATCCTCTATTAATCCAGCTTTTCACTACCCACCGGCACGGGAGGCGCCTACCAAAGGCCACCCAAAACAACTACGCGGTACCGCTTGACATATTTGCATTACCATCATAATCTATTATTAGATTAAATACATCATCTATACGTCCAATGCGCTTTGCTTTGTCCCATCGATAGCTCGACAGTGAGAACAATTAGGAGCGAATGCCATGACTACTATCTTTTCTCGGATGAACAAAGAGACTGGCGTCTTGGATAGCTATTTGTCGATTCCTGCGGGGATGGACCGCTGGGCGCCGAATTTCAAGCTGAGGGACAAAGCAAGAGAGAACACCTACCTGCCGCCGAAACACTACAAGACCCACCAGCGAAACTTGAAAAATCTCCTCTTGGCACTCACCTGTCTCATCGCAGGTGATTCAGCGACGGCTGCACTTACCGAGCAGCCTTATGAAATTCGCGCGCGGCTCGACGCCGCACCGGGAAACATCACGGTGACGGTTGATGGGCGGGTACTTATCAGTCTGCACCAGTTTTACGGTCCCGCCTACTCCGTTGCAGAGCTCGGCGAGGATGGCTCGCTGAAGCCCTTTCCGAACGCACAGTTTAACGACAGGAGCGAGGGCGCGCATGATTTTCGGCTTGATTCAGTTCTTGGGATCCGTGCAGACAGTGAAGGCATCGTCTGGATGCTCGACAATGGCCTGCGCAGCCAGCTGGTCCCGAAGCTCGTTGGGTGGGACTCCAAACACGACAAGCTGCACACAGTAATCGAGCTGCCGCCACCTGCAACACCGCCGGATGCCTTTGTTAATGATTTCGCGGTTGACCCCAAGCGCAACGCTATCTATATCGCGGATCCGGCGGGTGGTTCGGACGCGGCCTTAATCATCGTTGACCTAAAAACAAATCGCACGCGCCGTGTCCTTCAAGGCCATCATAGCGTTATCCCGGAGCCCGTCGATCTCATCATTGACGGTCGACCCGTTCAGATCAAAAAAGAGGATGGCACCATTCATCGCCCACGGTTGGGCGTGAATCCCATCACGATAGATACCAAAAACGAATGGGTCTATTTTGGCCCTATGAGCGGCATGAGCCTGTATCGCGTGCGCGCCGAAGACTTAGCGAATGAGCAACTGAGCGAAATCCTACTCGCAGATCGAGTAGAGCGGTATAGCAGCAAGCCTATTTGCGATGGAATTTCCATCGATCAGAGCAACAACATCTACCTTGGCGATCTCGCCGCGAACGCCATCGGCGTCATTACACCCGACCGCACGTACACACGGCTCGTGCAATCGAAAGATCTCTCGTGGGTCGACTCTTTTAGCTTCAGTCCTGAGGGAGAGCTTTACGCCGTGGTGAATCGCTTGCACCAATCCGCGGTCCTCAATGCGGGTGAGAGACTCTCGAAACCCCCGTACCTTGTACTTCGGGTCAGGGCATTCGACAACGCGTCCCGGGGCGCTAACTAGAGCAACCAAAAGTGGAGGTCCTATGGCAACGCAATTAGTACAAACGATTCCAGGGCAAAAGACAGCAAAGATCGTGTATTGCTCCGCTTTCTATGGACACGAGGTAAAGTGATAGTTGAGGTGCGAACGGAGGTTGAAGATGTCCAAGAAAGTGGAGCTAAGTGCCGAGGAGCGAGCGCAGCTCGTGCTGCGGATGTTGAGCAAAGAGGAGCCGGCGGTACAGATTGCGCGACGTGCGGGGATTGCCGAGCAGACGCTGTATCGGTGGCGTGATGAGTTTATCAGCGCAGGCAAACGGGGGCTGAACGAGCGTGGAGCCGAAGCGCTGCAAGGGAAGGAGATTGCGCGGTTGAGCGCGCAGTTGGCTGAGCGTGACCAGGTGATTGGGGAGCTCACCATTGCCAACCGCGTTTTTAAAAAACTCTGGGGAAGTTATCCGTGAGGGCGGAGTGTCGAGCGCTGATCGCCGAGGAATGTGCGCTTTGTCCTCAGGCCCGGCTTAATCGGGTGCTTGAGGTACTAGGCATTGCCCGCTCGGTATGGTACGCCAAGCCGGTGGTGGAGCCTCGAAAGCCTGGGCGTAAGCCCAAGGAGGTGCCCGATGAGTTAGCTAGCCCGATCAAAGCGTTGGCCGAAGCGTATCCCTGGTGGGGGTACAAGCGGATCGGGGTCATTGCCCGGCGTGAAGGGTTTCCGATCAGCAACAAGCAGGTCTACCGGGTGTTTAAGGCGTATGGTCTGTTGCAGAAGAAGCGGGTGCGGGACGCGGCGCTTTATCAGGCGGCGCGGCTCTTTGAGCTCCTGCCCCAAGCGCCCAATGAGCTGTGGCAGGCCGATGTGACCTATCTCCACATCCCGGGGCACGGGTGGTACGCGGTGACGGTGATCGATTACTACTCGCGCTATCTTCTGGCCTGTCACTTCACCCCAAGCTACACAGCGGGGGATGTAGTCGCGGCGCTTGATTGTGCGCGTGCTGAGGCCGAGCGCCTGCATGGGCCGCTCTCTAAGACGCCCTTTTTGGTCACCGACAACGGCCCAAGCTTTTTGGCCTGGCGTTTCCAGGGGCATATCAAGAGGCAGTTCGCCCATGTGCGTATTCACTACCGCACGCCCACGCAGCTTGGGTTATTGGAGCGCTTCCACCAAACGCTTAAGAACGAGGAGGTGTATTGGAAGCTCTACCAAAGCCCGGGCGAGGCGCG
>JBOIEG010000536.1:0-1059 GCA_050740915.1 Gammaproteobacteria bacterium
ACCAGGGTGGCGATCTGCGTGCCCGGCGTGCCGCACAGCAGGTCGCCTTCCCAATGACCGGGGACGGCGCGGTCTTCAATCTGAGCCGGTCGCTCGCGGATCGAGACCGCACCGACGATCTGGCCGCACTTGCCGCTCTGGCCACGATGATGCCGCCCGTAGCGCATCGTGTGGCCGCGACGCAGTTGCCTCAGCAGCTCTTTTTTCAGCACGCCGCGCGCCTGGATGAACAGGCTGCGATAGATCGTCTCGTGCGACACCCGCCTACTCTCATCGTTGCCGAACTCTCTTTCAAGCCAGCCGGCGATCTGCTGCGGCGACCACTCGAGCCGCAGCTTCTGGGCGACGCAGCGCGCCAGGGCGGGGTATTGAGCGAGGCGACACACCTTGGGGCGCTGCGCATTGCGCCACGCCTGCGCATCGGCGGTGAGCGCTCGATAGCGCCTTCGCCCGCCGTGGCGGGTGAGCTCGCGACTCACGCTCGAAGGAGCTCGTCCCATCCGCTTCGCCAGCGTGCGAATCGACTCACCGGAACACATCCCGCGCGAGATCTCTTCGCGCTCACTCAAGCTCAACGCCCGCGGCGAGCGACGGCGCGCTTGCGGGGCCACGCCACCACCTTGGGCCACCAGCGCGTAAATCGGGTGAGGGCATTTGCCCAGCGCCCGAGCAATATCGCTGCAACTCTCCCCGCTCTTCCAGCGCCGCCACACCTCGGCTTTGAACGCCGGCGTATACCATCGACCTCGACTCATGATGCAACCTCCTATCCATTGAAATGATACGGTGTTGCATCGACCGGTTGAGAGCGCCCCGCGTTTGAAATGACTATCAGCTGGGGACTGTTATGACTTTGGCTCTTCGCTTGCTGTCGCTTGCCGCGGTAGTAATCCTGACGGGATGCGCCACAACTCCAAGATCAAGCGCGTCGGCGAAATCGGTTCCACCTGATCGGATTTATGCACGCGAATTGACGACCCCAACGCCGGATCACGGCTTGCTGATTGTGACGAGAGACAAAGGGATGATGGGGGGCGCGTGTGCCGCTCGCTTGTACTT
>JBOIEG010000537.1:0-1489 GCA_050740915.1 Gammaproteobacteria bacterium
TATTTGCTCTATTATGCTAGGCGAAGGAATAGCCGAAGGAATAGCCGAAGGAATAGCCGAAGGAATAGCCGAAGGAATAGCCGAAGGAATAGCCGAAGGAATAGCCGAAGGAATAGCCGAAGGAATAGAGAAATTGCGGAGCTGCTCATAGCTAAGCGAAGGAGTTTTTTCTACAAATAATGGCCGCTTTAATCCGCCATATCCCGTAAATGATCCGCCTGGAATTTTGATTTTTCTTTCGGCATCTAAGCGCTCTTTAATCATTTGCATTATATTAGGGGGAATTTCTGAAAGCTTGTACATTTGTTTTTTGCCCCTTTTTATTTCTTTAGAAGTGTTAGCGCCAAAAATAAAAGCCCGCCGTAAAGCAAATATTGAGAGGGAATATTCCCAAATATGCCCGCATCCATCGTATCTCCAGGAGAAAAAATATCATCTGGAGGTACAGGGATAGGAATACCGCGCCCTGGCGGCGGGATTGGAATTGGTACAGGGATAGGAATACCGCGCCCTGGCGGAATACCCGCGCCGCACAAGCGTACGGATGTTCCGTAAAATGTCCGTCCACCCGCGCAACATAGGCCCGTCTTGGCAATATGCGCCGATTCCCGCGATTGATCCTGCGCATTGGCAAACGAGGATTGCGTAAGCGCGCTGGAAATTCCGGATAGAGCGCGGCAATTTGGCCCGTTCGTTGCGGTTACCCCTGTAATTGCCTGGCCGGTACATAAATCAAAGCATTGCTTTTGCTTTGCGCCGCCGCCAAAAAGGCCTTTAATGCCTTTAACAATTCCTAGCCCCCCAGTCACTACCGCCCCAGCGGTTACTGGATCAATTCCCAAATTATACTTATCGATTTTGAACATTTGCCCACCCTTATTTTTGAAAAATTTTGAACAATAAAAATCCCAATCCGATATATAATAAAGCCGAATGCTCCCCAAAAAAATTTATCCCAGTATTGATTTTTTCTTTGGCCCGCTCACGCAAAATGGCGGCGCCTATATCATCTATATTATCTTTTATTTTTTTTTGATTTTCGGGGGAAAGCGCGCTAATAATAGTCTGCACGCCCGCTATTATGTCATCTTTTGGGCCCTCAAGAGAAAAAAATCTTTGGGATTGCGTATCCAAATATCTTTCTAGGGGGCTTGGCATAAAGCCTATTTTCGCATATCCATTTATGCTTGTCAAATCTTCACGATTTTATGCGGCTTGGGGAAAATTGTGGCCTCGGGCGGGCGAGTGAGATCAACGATTTTAAATGCATTTGCAACAATAATAATGCAGCATACATGCGTAAATGGGATACGCGGATTAGGGCTGAGAAAAAATAAATACCCTTCGTAGCCCAGCGACACAGCTAAAGATAAAAAAAGGCAAGAAATATCATCGCAATCGCCGCTTATTTTTTCCCCTGCCAAAAGCTTTCGAGCTAAAAAAGCTGGCGACTGGAGATATTCTATATTGCGCGGATCACGATTAAAAG
>JBOIEG010000538.1:0-1489 GCA_050740915.1 Gammaproteobacteria bacterium
CTTTTAATCGTGATCCGCGCAATATAGAATATCTCCAGTCGCCAGCTTTTTTAGCTCGAAAGCTTTTGGCAGGGGAAAAAATAAGCGGCGATTGCGATGATATTTCTTGCCTTTTTTTATCTTTAGCGCAGTCGCTGGGCTACGAAGGGTATTTATTTTTTCTCAGCCCTAATCCGCGTATCCCATTTACGCATGTATGCTGTATTATTATTGTTGCAAATGCATTTAAAATCGTTGATCTCACTCGCCCGCCCGAGGCCACAATTTTCCCCAAGCCGCATAAAATCATCAAGATTTGACAACCATAAATGAATATGCGAAAATAGCCTTTATGCCCGGCCCCCTAGAAAGATATTTGGATTCGCAATCCCAAAGATTTTTTTCTCTTGCGGGCCCAAAAGACGACATAATAGCGGGCGCGCAGACTATTATTAGCGCCCTTTCTCCCGAAAACCAAAAAAAAATTAGAGACAATATAGATGATATAGGCGCGGCAATTTTGCGTGAGCGCGCCAAAGAAAAAATCAATACTGGGATAAATTTTTTTGGGGAGCATTCGGCTTTATTATATATCGGATTAGGATTTCTATTATTTAAAATTTTGAAATAAGGTGGGCAAATGCTCAAAATCGATAATTACAATTTGGGAATTGATCCAGTTACCGCTGGCGCGGTTGTCAGTGGCGGGCTAGGAATTGCTAAAGGCATTAAAGGCCTTTTTGGCGGCGGCGCAAAGCAAAAGCAATGCTATGATTTATGTACGGGACAGCCAATTGCAGGGGTAATGGCAACCAACGGGCCAAATTGCCGCGCTCTATCCGGAATTTCTAGCGCGCTAACACAAACCTCTTTTGGCAATGCGCAGGATCAATCGCGGGAATCGGCGCACATTTCCAAAACGGGTCTATGCTGTGCGGGTGGACGGACATTTTATGGATCAGCCGTACCCTTATGCGGCGCGGGTATTCCTATCCCTGTACCAATTCCAATCCCGCCTTCAGGGCGCGGTATTCCTACCCCTATGCCTATTCCGCCAGATGATATCTTGATTCCTAGAGATACGATGGATGCGGGCATATTTGGGAATATTCCCTCTGAATATTTGCTTTACGGCGGGCTTTTATTTTTGGCGCTAACACTTCTAAAGAAATAAAAAGGGGCAAAAAACAAATGTACAAGCTTTCAGAACTTCCCCCTAACATAATGCAAATGATTCAAGAGCGCTTAGATGCCGAAAGAAAAATCAAAATTCCAAGCGGAGCATTTACGGGGTATGGCGGATTAAAGCGGCCATTATTTGTAGAAAAAATTCCTTCGCTTAGCTATGAGCAGCTCCGCAATTTCTCTATGCCTTCGGCTATGCCTTCGGCTATGCCTTCGGCTATGCCTTCGGCTATGCCTTCGGCTATGCCTTCGGCTATGCCTTCGGCTATGCCTTCGGCTATGCCTTCGGCTATGCCTTCGGCTATGCCTTCGGCTAGCATAATAG
>JBOIEG010000539.1:0-2056 GCA_050740915.1 Gammaproteobacteria bacterium
CGAAACGGTAGCCCCTTCCCCGGTTTCTAACCGGGCAAATCGCTCCGCTTAGGCGTTGTAGCGTCTTGCATCGGGATGATGCATGCTCTTAACGAATCCGGCAGGGAAGCTTGCCCAGGGGGTGCCACCCTCCGCTTGTTAGCGTAGGTAAGTCAGCACTTCTTGCATGCGATAATGCCCCATCAGCTGGCTGGTTCGCTCGAGCGCGATCGACCAAGCTATCCCGGAGCGCGTGAGCTCATCCACGCGCTGCTGCGCGAAGGTGTGCCGCAGACCATGGATCCCGTGGCTGTAACCCAATGCGCGTTGACTGGCACGGGTCCACTGCTGGGACAAGTGGTTTCCGGCGGGTAGGGCGTAGTATTGCTTGGTGCTATGTTCCAGACCGCGGTGTATAAAGTCGCGCGGTGTTTCAAGGCGGATGGATTCCAGCAACCGCGCGGTCTCGGGGCGGACAGAGGATAAGTACTCATGGCCCCCTTTGCCTATGAACGTGAATCGGGGCCAGTCCTCTCGACCTGAGAAACGATCGGGCCGCAGCTGATCGAGCCTGGCATTACTGAGGGGCCTCTCTTCAGCCGGACATAGGGACGCTAAGTCTTCGACCCGGCAGCCGCTTTCCACCAGCACCACCGCGGCAAGTCGCGCGGCGGGGGAGAGCAGACAGTGAACGAGCCGGATCTGGCCTGCCGTATAGGCTCGGCTTATTTGGTTTTGGGCTTCTTGGCTGCGACTTGGAACGGTGAGTGTCCCGATGTTCGGCAAGGTCTCCAGCGCCTTGGCGTAACCTTGCACCGTTGCCGCCCCTAACCCGTCGTTGACCCGTGCGTCGATATAGGCTTGCGCCTGCTCGCAGGTAATCGCCGTGAGCCGCAAGGTGCCAATACGCTCTGCCGCACGGCTTAGATCTCCGATATACCGATTGACGGTGCGATCGGAACGTAAGGCTGCACCGGAGGCTTTGGAGCAACCCCGATGAGCACGCGCCAGGATCCAGGTGCGCGCCTGATCGCGCATCGGGCACGAGGCATTCCCGCGTTGCCGTCCGCGCCCGCCGCGCTTACTCAACGGTCAGCCTCTTGAGGTAGCGGTGTACTGTGGAGGCGTGCACCTTGGTACGCTTCCGGACCCTGAGCCATACGGCAATATCGCGTACACTCGCCCCCTGTCTCCAAAGCGCCGCAATCTCTTGGCGATACCGATCGAGCTTCCGGCGCCCAGGGGCTTGCCGACGTTGGCGCGCGACTGAGCGCACCCAGCGCACATGCTCGAGCTCCTGGCTCGCTTGGGATCCCGACAGGGCCTCGACGATTTCGGTCGATCGTCGGTCGCGTGCGATGCGGCGGGTCAGGTGATCGGTTTGCTCTCCAGTGCGTAACGCGCGCGGGCGGGTAGTCCTAGGCAAGGCCTTGGAGCTCATCCAGCTGACCTATCACCGTACCCGCAGGTGTTAACGCTAACGCGCGCTCGTCGCCGGAAACTGCGCAACTCCCTGGTGCACGAGCCCTGTTGTGCCCACCACCGCGCTTGCGAGCCGTGGTGCCGCTTCTGGGCCAGCGGGTAGGGCGGTGCCCTGACGGGCACGGATAGCCCGTCAGGGCGGCGGTCACTCGCTGGCGCAAGCGGTGTCACGGGTCGATGCCTGCAGCAATGCCCCAGGGGGAACTGACTGCGCCCACGCATGACCGATGCGCCAACCCGCGGCGAACTGCGCCAGATGCCATCCTGGAGGAAAAGCTGCATCAGCGGGCGCGCTGGCGCTTGGCTTGGGACGGTGGCTCAGCGGGCGTGCCGTTCTCGGCCTGGCCCTTGGCGCGGAAGGTGACCGCCTCGACGCGGGATAAATCGAGGTCGATGCTATCGGCCTGTACCTCGATGCGGCTCACGGTCTCGCCGTCTTTGTCCTCCCACGTGTCTTGCACCAGGGTGCCTTCCACCCGCACCCGGGCGCCTTTCGGGAGCAGCTTCGCGACGCTCTCGCCCCGGGGAACCGAGAAGTGGTCGGGCAGCCAGAAGCCACCCCGGTCCTCGAAGCCCGCGTTACCATCGGGTACCT
>JBOIEG010000540.1:0-7056 GCA_050740915.1 Gammaproteobacteria bacterium
GTTTGCCTGTGAAGAGGTCATTCTCCCACTTTTTAGGCACGTTGATGCCGTAGGCCCGTGAGGGTCCATACCCCACCCCCCGCGCTTGGCGGACGCCGCAACGCCCAGTTGTCCACGGCGCGGCTCGTCGGCGGTCCCTCTACCACCAGAGGCGAGCAGCGCGGTGGGCAACTCCTGCCCAACCTCCGTCCTTAATCGAAGGTGGGAGGCGTCCATACCATTTCTCCTCGCTAATACGTTGATTTTCTGTTTCACGGCCGCGACTGCTGCCGCTGCGTCGTGGCCTGGGCCCTTCACGATCCGGAGCGCCACCGAGCGCGGCCTGTACAGAATCTACGTCTTGCGCCGGGTGGTTCCGGCCCCCCGCCGGTCGCTGATCCCTTCCGGCTCCAGGGAAGCCACTTTTCCCAGACGGCGCAGGTGACGCTGGGCTTGACTGAACTCGGCCGCCAGAAACGTCTCGAGGAGGTCCCAGGCTACGAGAGGACCGATGGTCCGGCCCCCCATACAAATAATGTTCATGTGGTCGTCCTCGACGCCTTGCCGGGCGGAGAAGTGGTCATGCACCAGCCCGGCGCGAATGCCTGGTATCTTGTTTGCGCACACCGACGCGCCGACGCCGCTGCCGCAGATCGCCACCCCCGCTCGACCGTCCCTGCCGCCACAGCGCGGGCGAGCGGGATGACGAAGTCGGGATAGTCGTCGTCCGAGTTCAGGCCATGCGCCCCGAAATCGACTACCTCATGCTCCGCCCCGCGGAGATGAGCAACCAATTCTTCCTTCAAACCAAACCCTCCATGATCCGTGGCAATTCCCACGCGCATGTTATCCTCCTCGTTTGTATTCAGCGGTCAGCTGTCCTGTTGCCGCGTGGTCGGCCAGCAGCAGAGCCTGCTCACGGTGAACCCGCCCGGCGGGAATCGACACGTCGCCGTCGCGCAGGCGACGGAGCATTTCCACCTTCTCACTCCCGGTCACGACCCAAAGTACCCGGCGGGCGCGATTGAGCATCGGATACGTCAACGTCATCCGGCGCCTGCCTTGATAGACTCCGGTCGGCGCCACGTCCGCATCGGTAACATCGAGTACCGCATCGCCAGGCACCAGTGAGGCAGTATGGCCGTCGGCACCGAGACCGAGGTGGACGAGGTCGAGCACCGGCGGCGATCCTGCGAGCTCCCGCAGAGCCATGGAATACTGGGTGGCTGCGGCCTCCAGGTTAGGCGATTCCACGGGCATGGCATGAATCTGTTCCGGGTGCAGGGGGGCATGCTGAATCAAGCTTTCACGCAAGTGGGTGAGGTTTCGGTCCGGGTGTCCGTCGGGAGCCACACGCTCGTCGACCTGACATACATGCACACCCGCCCAAGGGATATCTTCTCCCGCCAGCGTCCGCAGCATGAGCCACGGAGTTTGACCGCCACTGACAGCCAGGGCAAAGCGGCCACGGGCAGCGATCGCCGCACGCGCATCCGCGGCGATTGTCGCCGCAGCCCCTCGCGCGACGGAATCGGCATCATCAAACACGTCGAGCTCATGGAGCTTTCTCCGGATGGAATTAGGCTGACGACCCACACAGCGGATGCGAAGACCACTGATAACCGCCCCATACAAGACCCGCCTTGTCAGCCGGCTTGAGCGACAACGCGGAAATCCTCCTGGTCCGTGGCGGTCGGGTTATGCCAGCCTCCGGCGGGCAAAACCCTCTGGGCAACCTCACTCGGACCCCAGGCACCTTTCTCGTATTCGTAGATTGGAGTGCTGGCTTTCAGCACCGGATCGACGATTCGCCACGCCTCTTCCACGTAATCCTCGCGGGCAAACAGGGTGGCATCTCCGGCCATCGCGTCGCCGAGCACGCGCTCGTACGCTTCCATCTCGCCCGGACGGGGATGACGGCTGGCCACCATTTCCACCGTCTCGCCTTTCATCACTTCGCCCGGAGCCATAACGGTCGTGCCTACGGCTATCGTCATCTCGGGACTGATCCGGAAGCGCAGATGGTTCCGAGACAGAGCACCCTCCCTGATGACCGTTGGAGGCTTTCGAAACCGGCCGAGAACCTCCGTGCAGGTCACCGGCAAGTTCTTTCCTGCTCGGATGTAGAAGGGCACGCCCTTCCAACGCCAGGAATCGACCTCCAATCGCAGCGCGGCAAAGGTTTCCACCTTCGAATCGGGAGCTACTCCCTTTTCCTGGCGGTAGCCGCGGAACTGCCCTCGGACGACATGGTTCGCCTCTAGCGGCGGGATCGCTTTCAGCACCTTCACCTTCTCATCACGAATAGTTTCACTGTCGGTGCGGACCGGAGGCTCCATCGCAAGGTTGCACAGGACTTGGAAGAGATGGTTTTGGATCACGTCGCGAATGGTGCCAGTTTGATCGTAGAAAGCGCCGCGTCCTTGCACGCCGAATTCTTCCGCCATGATGATCTGGACGCTTTCGATGTAGTTTCGATTCCAGAACGGCTCCATGAACGCATTGGCGAACCGGAAAATGACCACGTTGTTCACCGGCCGCTTGCCAAGATAGTGGTCAATGCGAAAGATCCCGGACTCGGGGAAGGCTGCATGCAGGATCCGGTTGAGCTCCTGCGCTGAGGCAAGGTCATTGCCGAAGGGCTTCTCGACAATGACGCGAGCGCCCTGGGCGCAGCCCGATTTCGCTAATTGTTCCACAACCGTTCCGAACAGGAGGGGCGGGATGGCCAGGTAATGCGCCGGCCGTTGCGCCCCCTTGAGCTCGTTGCGGATCGCCTGAAAGGTGGCAGGGTCTGTGTAGTCGCCGTCCACATAACGCAATAAGCCGCTCAGCTTGTCGAAAGCCGCCGCATCGACTCCGCCGTGTTTCTCGAGGCTCTCGTGTGCCCGCGCCCGAAGCTGTTCGAGGTTCCAACCAGCCTTGGCCACACCGATGACCGGCACGTCGAGGTGGCCACGTTTTAGCATGGCCTGCAGCGCCGGGAAGATCTTCTTGTAGGCCAGATCCGCCCGTGGCACCGAAAAACACCAGGGCGTCGGAATGGGAATCGCTCATCGCAAATCTCCTTTCTCGCACGGTTATTTACCGGCTACTTTCTCCAGATGTCCGCCGAAGCCGTAGCGCATCGCTGAGAGCAGCCTGTCCTGATAATCTGCCTCACCGCGCGAGGTGAAGCGCTGGTAAAGCGCGGCGGAGAGAACGGGTACCGGCACGGCCTCGTCAATGGCGGCCTTGATCGTCCACCGGCCTTCGCCTGAGTCCGAGACTCGCCCAGTGAACTGGGACAGAGCGGGATCTTTGACCAAGCCCACCGCCGTCAGGTCCAGCAACCACGACGCGATCACGCTGCCGCGCCGCCACCCCTCCGCGATGTCACGCAAATTGAGATCATACTGGTAATGCTCGGGGTAACGTAGTGGCGTCGTCTCTGCATCGATCGCATGCTCTTCCTTGCCGACATTTGCGTCGCGCAAGATGCTGAGCCCCTCAGCGTAAGCGGCCATGAGGCCGTACTCGATACCGTTGTGGACCATCTTCACAAAGTGGCCGGCGCCGTTTGGACCGCAGTGCAGGTAACCCTGTTCGGCGGTGCCGTCAAATTTCTCGCGTCCCGGCGTGCGCGGTATGTCACCCGCGCCCGGCGCCAGCGTCGAGAAGATTGGATCGAGGTGCTTGACCACGGACTTTTCGCCACCAATCATCATGCAGTAACCGCGTTCCAGGCCCCACACACCACCGCTCGTCCCCACGTCCACGTAGTGGATGCTCTTCGCTGCGAGTTCCTTTGCGCGCCGGATGTCATCCACGTAGTAGGAATTGCCGCCGTCGATGAGGATGTCTTCCGCCTCAAGATGGGGTAGGATGTCGGCGATGGTTTTCTCCACGACTGCCGCCGGGACCATTAACCATACCGCCCGAGGCTTCTCCAGCTTCGCCACGAGATCAGGCAGTGAGGAGCTTCCTGCCGCCTTCTCCTGGACCAACTCGTTCACTGCTTTCGGCGACATGTCGAAGACGACGCACCGGTGGCCTCCTTTGAGGAGCCTCCGCACCATGTTTGCCCCCATCCTCCCAAGACCAATCATGCCAAGTTCCATACATCACCTCTTTGCGCTCGTTAAGGTTGTTTCCACGACTGCTTGATGCTGGCTCGCAGCCGGTCCATCGCGGCAGCCACTTCTTCGCTCTCACCAAAAATCGCTGTTCCGGCCACCAGAACGTTCGCTCCCGCGGCAACCGCCAACGGAGCAGTTTCTGGATCGATGCCCCCGTCCACCTCCACATCGCACCCTGACTTCATTTGCTCGATCATCTGACGGACACGCCGGATCTTTTGCAGCGTCGTGGGGAGGAAATGCTGATACCCGAAACCGGGGTTGACAGTCATAACCAACACCTGCTCGACATCTTGCAAGATTTCCTCTAGCACCGCCGCTGGGGTTGCCGGGTTGATGACCACTCCGGCGCGTTTACCCAATGCCTTGATGCGTTGTATTGTGCGGTGCAAATTGGCGTTGCCTTCCCAGTGAACAAGAAACGAATCCGAGCCGGCCTCGACGAACTCGTCCAAGAAAAAGTCCGGGTCCGAGATCATCAGGTGAACCTCCAGAGGCAGGCGAGTCACCCGGCGGAGTGATTGGACGATCGGCGCCCCCATCGAAAGGTTGGGAACGAAGTGTCCATCCATCACATCAACGTGGATACGGTCAGCCCCGGCCTGCTCCGCCTCGGCCACCTGCTCCCCCAAGCGGGCAAAGTCCGCTGCGAGGATCGACGGAGCCAGTTTCACGACATCGGTTGCTTTACCGGTGTCGTGAACGCGCGTTAGTGATCGTGTTTCCATTTAAACCTCTATTGGTTAGGGTGCGGTAATTGCACCGCGAGCACTCTCAAAAATGTCCACAAACTCCCGGTAGCGGTGGGCGATCTCGGCCACAGCGGCGTCCCGCGTTGCCTTCTTGGCCCGCCAGCCAACGAGTGGCTCCCAGAAGTCCGTCCGGCCCACAGCGAAGCCGATGAACCCCGGGACTCCGGCCGCCGTCATCAGCCATTCGCGCACCTTTTTGTCGTCCTCGCCGCGGCCGAGGATGATGCAGCCGACTTGGTCACGGCCGCCCTGCCGCGCAGCAGCCACGATTTTCTCGCAGTCCTCACGGCGATCGAGTCCCTCGATCTTCCAGACGTCTGGCTCGACATGAGCTTCTTGGAGCTGCTGGATAGTCTCGACCATCAGTCGAGGGCGAAGCTCCAGGTCGTATGCTTTCTTGTCGCCCTTAAGCTGGTCGAGCTGCGCCTTCTCCGGGGGCACCAGGAGCTCAAACATGAACAGGCTGCGACTCTCGCTATGCAGGTAGTCCGACAGCCGGTTCAGGCGGGCCGACTGTCGGCGGTTTAGCGGCTGATCGCCCTCCGGGTTGTAGCGCACCAAGCACCTTGCAGAAGGTGGGGTGGAAGGCCTCGATGTGTTTGGCGAAATCCTCGCCGTACTCGAAGTCGAACTCCTCCTGCCCGCTCTTCTCGGCGGGGCATGCGGTCAGGTAGCCCTGCGCTGCCGCGTCCCTAAGTACGGCAGCGCCGAACTGCTCGTCCACCAGAATGCCGGCTCTATCCTTCGGCACCCCAGCCGCAACGGCAGCCTTGAAGCCGTCGTAGATCACCTGCTTGGCGGCAGCGATCTGCGCCGTCTGCTCCGGAGTTAGCGCACCCTTCCAGCCGAACATTCCCATCTCGAACGAGCCGCGATGGTCGAAGGGCAGGACATACAAAGGTCTGTCATAGCCGTGAGTCATCATGCTGTCTCCTTGAGTCTCCGGTAGCGATGGATCAGATTGTTCGTTGAACTATCATGGCCGAGCGCAGGCTCTGCCTGGCTTTCGAGTTCCGGGATAATGCGCTGGGCCAGCACCTTGCCAAGCTCCACGCCCCACTGATCGAACGAGTTAATGTTCCAGACTGCGCCCTGGGTGAAAACGCAGTGCTCGTAGAGGGCTACCAACTTGCCGAGAATCTCCGGCGTGAGCCGATCGGCGAGAATCGTGTTCGACGGGCGGTTTCCCTCGAAGACCCGGGGGGGTACGAGCCAATCCGGCGTGCCCTCGGCCTTGACTTGCTCGGGCGTCTTCCCGAACGCCAGAGCCTCGGTCTGGGCGAAGACGTTCGCCAGGAGCATGTCGTGATGGCGGCCGAGCCGGTTCAGCGGCTGGCAAAACGCGACGAAGTCACACGGAATAAGCCGGGTCCCCTGATGGATCAACTGGTAGAAGGAGTGTTGGCCGTTGGTTCCCGGCTCACCCCAGTAGATGGGGCCAGTCGCGTAGGTGATCTCGGTCCCATCGAGCGTGACGTGTTTGCCGTTGCTCTCCATCGTCAACTGCTGTAGATAGGCCGGGAATCGCTTCAGGTACTGCTCGTAGGGCAACACGGCAACCGTCTGGGCACCGAAGAAGTCGTTGTACCAGAGGGCCAGGAGGCCCATGAGTACCGGCAGGTTACGCCCGAGGGGGGTGGTGCGGAAGTGCTCGTCCATCTGGTGGAAGCCGTCCAACATGGCGCGGAAGTTATCCGGGCCTATGGCCAGCATCGTTGAAAGACCGATCGCCGAGTCCATGGAGTAGCGCCCCCCAACCCAATCCCAGAAACCGAACATGTTGGCGGTATCAATACCGAACTTCGCCACTTCAGCCGCGTTCGTCGACACGGCGACAAAGTGCTTGGCGACCGACTTCTCGTCATCCCCGAGACCCTCCAGAGACCAGGCGCGAGCCGAGTGAGCGTTGGTCATTGTCTCCAGCGTCGTGAAGGTTTTCGAGGAGACAATGAAGAGGGTCTCCGACGGGTCGAGATCGCGGACAACTTCCGCGAAGTCAGTGCCATCAATGTTGGAAACGAACCGGAACGTCATGGTGCGATCGCTGTAATGCCTCAGCGCCTCGTAGGCCATCACCGGCCCGAGGTCGGAGCCGCCGATGCCGATGTTAATGACGTTGCGAATGCGCTTGCCGGTATGTCCTTTCCACTCCCCGCTCCGGACACGGTTGGAGAAGTCAGCCATCTTATCGAGTACGGCGTGGACCT
>JBOIEG010000541.1:0-3200 GCA_050740915.1 Gammaproteobacteria bacterium
GATGGAACTCTGCCGTTCCATCGAAGCGCTGGGAGGTAGGGTCGACGCTGAGCGCGCTTTTTCGTTGACGTTCACGATACCTAGCTCAGCTGGCCTTGCAAAAATTGATGAACTATTACGACAAACCGCGGATCGTATCCCTTGGTCAATCTATCAGTATGGGAGCAGGCCCGACGAGGATGCATATCAGGGCCAGGCCCGGCAAGGGGTACTAACAGACTCTGCTGCCTCGTGAAGACCGGTGTCGATACCTGAAAGATCTGCCGGCGAGCGCTCCTAGATCCCGCGACCACCGAGCTATTTCCATCCGAACGTCTCCGCCATAAGAGCCGAAGGGCGACAGCTCTTGTCGAAAGGCCTTGGATACTGAACACCGTGCAACCAAGCGGATATCCCTTGTGGCAGGGATCCGGTTCGATACAGAGTGCTGTTCCAGTGCACATAACTAAGAACTACGTTGGTAAAGCCTCATTGCCGTCATTCCGGCCATGGATTGGCCGGAATCCAGGTGCAGGGATGCCCTCCGTGGCGCTGGATTCCGTACATTCCTTGTACGGAATGACGATTCTAAGCAATTATTGTGTGAGGCTTTACTTTGTTTGGACTTAGTAAGACCGATGGCGGAGTGCCCCGGCAACATCGTATCGATACGAATTGATAGAACGTGCAAGCGTGAAGTACACAATGGACGAATTGAAGATCTCTGAAGCTTTGCGGCAATCGCTTCGGCAAGCAAGGAAGGTCGTGGTATTTACCGGTTCGGGCGTCTCCGCGGAGAGCGGTATTCCGACATTTCGCGATGCGATGAGCGGTCTATGGAGCCAGTACCGGCCAGAGGATCTCGCAACCCGTGAGGCTTTTCGTGCTAACCCAAAGTTGGTATGGGAATGGTACGAATGGCGGCGCGCGCTTGTGGCCAAGGCACAGCCTAATGCTGCGCATGTCGGTATCGCGCGGCTGCAAGACTGAGTACCTGAGCTTACCATCATCACCCAGAACGTGGACGGTCTGCATCAAGCAGCCGGGTGTCGAGAGGTGTTGGAGTTGCACGGCAATATCCAGCGTTCCAAGTGCTTTGCTTGTGAGCGCATCGCCATGGAATGGTCCTCCGATCCCGAAACACCACCGCGCTGCCCGCACTGCGGAGGTCGTTTGCGGCCTGATGTGGTGTGGTTCGGCGAGTCGCTTCCAGAAAAGACCTTTGCTATCGCGCAAGCTGCCGCGGAGAGTTGCGATGTCCTTTTGAGTATAGGCACATCGAGCCTGGTCTACCCCGCCGCGGAGTTGCCTCAGTGCGCGCACGCGGCTCGTGCCACGGTAATTCAAATCAACCCCATGCCGACGCCCTTAAGGGCACTTCGATTAATTCGTTTCCAGGGGTAGCTAACCGTTAACTAACAAAGGTGATTAAAGGCTTGTACGTGGTGTTTTGTACCTGGCTACCGCTTACTTATATGATGCCGGTTCCCATCGCTGCTTTTCGGTTGCTTAGGCGAGCCGCGTGCGTCGCTCGAGTTGTAGATAGCGCATTATGTTGTAGGTGAGGTTCATCAGCGCGATCTTGGTCTTGGCTCTGGCCAGTCCTATGGTGCGGATGAGTTTGCCGCCCATGGAGTTGTGCTGAAAGCCAAAGACATGCTCGACTCGGGCACGGATGGTGGAGCGCAGTCGGTTGAGGCGTTTTTTGTACGCACTCAGCGGTTTGCTACGCTGGCCTTTATAGTGGATCTGGCTCTTGAAGCCAACCTCCACAAGCCACTGCTCGGTCTCTTCACTGCGATAGGCACTATCGGCCCAGACAGAGACTCCGGTGTTGGCTTCATCGAGCACCTCCGCTAAGAGCTGACTGTCGTGAGTGGCGGCATCGGTAACGGTGAACTTTCGGATGAGCTTGTGCCTGGTATCCACGTTGATATGGTTCTTGTACCCAAAGTAGCTCTTGCCGTGTTTCTTGGTCCAGCGGGCGTCGGTGTCCTTCTGCCGGCGCATCGCGGGGTTGTCCTCCCAGCCCTCGGGCAACTCGCCGCCTTTGATCGCCGCGTTCTCCTCCCGCGTATTCCTCTGGCGGGGCACCGGTACGATACTGGCATCGATGATCTGCCCGGCTTTTGCCTGATAGCCGCGCTCGTTGAGATAGGCATTGAAGCGCTCAAAAAGCCCCTCCAAGAGGCCTTGCTCGGTTAACACCTGCCGATACGACCACAGCGTGGTGGCATCGGGCACGGTGTCTTCCAGGTTGAGCCCAAGAAACCGCATGAACGACATCCGGTCTTTGATTTGATACTCCATCTGCTGATCGGAGAGGTTATACAAACTCTGCACCACTAATGCCTTGAACATCATCACTGGGTCTAACGGCTTGCGACCGGCGGGTGATTTACGCTCCTTCTCATGGACCTTGGCGCATAGCGGACGAAATTCCTCCCACGGCACCGAATTCTTGAGCACCACCAACGGATCACCCATCGCGTCCAACGCCCCATAGCGCTCTTCTACATCAAAAAACCCCGGTAGCCCCATGATCCTCTCCCCTCGTTGCTCTTCTGGATGAGGGTTCCTATTCTAACACGACTTGTATGTCCGATCAGCTACTAACCTATGATAGGGCCCGGATCGGTGAATTAATCGAAGTGCCCTTAAGGCAGATACGCCAAGGTATTGCTCAGGTGCTTCGTAAGCTGATAGCCTTGGGCCGTCAGCAGGTTCTCGCAGTGCCGTCTCGTCTCGCGCCGCAGGTGCTTATGTTCGGAATAAAAAGGGGATAAAAACGATCCTACGTGCAGGGTATTGACGAGGTGGCCGTTGAGGTTGATCTGATTGGTATGCCGGAACATATCAGTAAGGCCGCCAGTTTGAAGAAGAACTATGGGAGCCGGCAGATTGTGAACATTCGTCGCCCCATTCGCTTCGATGCCACACCGGGCACAAGGCCACCCTGACACTTGGGCTTGGGGCGCGTCTTGGACAGTAAATCGGCGATGGCCGCTCTTAGAATATCGAGTACATCATCGAGTCGGACGGTATGCATTCTACCAGCCGTCTGAGCCCGGCTAAGGTAGCTACAAGCGGCACGGGCCGCGGTCCAGCGTAGATCTAGCGGGATCGGCTGCCACTCCTATTCTCGCCACGGAAGGCGAGAATGGGTACAATGATGACAGCCCCATGTGCAACGAGGAGAGATAAAAGGCGGAGGTACAAAT
>JBOIEG010000542.1:0-1390 GCA_050740915.1 Gammaproteobacteria bacterium
GTTTGCCTGTGAAGAGGTCATTCTCCCACTTTTTAGGCACGTTGATGCCGTAGGCCCGTGAGGGTCCATACCCCACCCCCCGCGCTTGGCGGACGCCGCAACGCCCAGTTGTCCACGGCGCGGCTCGCCGGCGGTCCCTCTACCACCAGAGGCGAGCAGCGCGGTGGGCAACTCCTGCCCAACCTCCGTCCTTAATCGAAGGTGGGAGGCGTCCATACCATTTCTCCTGTCACACAAAACGTTGACCGCCGTTAAGTAAGGCTCGCTTGGGAATACGTGGCAACAGTGGAAACATTTGTGCGGCCCTTTACGCCATGGAGTCGAGGGGCCCACCAAGCTTGTGGCTTGGTCGAAGGTGCGTCTTGTGCCTTGCTATATCGCGTACCCGTGGGACCGAACCCAGAAATGTGAACAATAACGGGCGTATTTCCAGTGCGCGCGAAATGCGGTCGACGTGATGGTTCCGCATAGAAACTACGGGGAGTGCCTTTAGGCTTTTCTCATCAAAATGAGTTCCGTAGCCGAAGTACCAAGTGCCCGAGACAACGGTCGCTACGCGGTCATCTGGATGATCATGGGCTTCAATGCGGGTGTTCGCCGGCGCTTCCAGTTGAATCGTGTATAAGCCAGGCCGCGTCGGGTCCCCTGTCAGCACGCGCGTCCGAATACCTGATACTCTGGAAGTAACTACCCCCGGGCCGGTCGCTTTAAGCGCATTGATGTCATCGGGTGTCAGGCGTTGAATCGAAGCCCTGTCCGGCATGCCACTTATAAATGAAACAACTTCAGGAATGACTTGATCTGGGGCTTCTTCCATCAGCCAGTGACCGGAGCCCTTCACGATGATGCCTTTCACATTGTTTGCTACCAGCTTCGTTTGATCGATGAGGACCGTGCCGGAGGCCTTCTCCCCGGTCAGAACTAAAAAGGGCATGTCCAGCTTGGTGGCCGAGAAGCCGGCAAAGTCTTTGGCGTCTTGCTCGAAGTTCTTGAAGAGCTCAAAGCCGGCCCGCATGCCGTTATCTCGCGCGTATGCCGCAGCGTAGAGCCGGCGATCCGCCTCGGGAATGGACTTAGTTTTGTCGGCGGCAAAATCGTTCCAGAAATGTTCGAAGTAGAGGTGTTCCGACTCGATTGAAAGCAACAGGCGGCTAGCCGCTGGTGACGGCAGGATCCCAGTGGTCCATGCCCGCTTTTCCTTCCGAACCGCCGGTAGGTGTAGCGGATGCCCGTCGCTTCAACGAAGGGGGGAGCGGTGATGTGAGTATCGATCTTCATTTTCGGTCTCCATACACGGGGTAACTGCGCATTGCCGACGCAGACATTCCGCCAGGGGCTTTAACGGACGGCTGGGAGTTATCCGGCCCGTCGCCGATTGTCCTCAGGGTTC
>JBOIEG010000543.1:0-2634 GCA_050740915.1 Gammaproteobacteria bacterium
AGCTGACGTCGTGAGAACCATCTTCACCTGGCATGCCGATGAAGGTATGACGATACGCCAGATCGCGAAACGACTGACCCGCGAAGGCTATCCAACGCCTAAAGGCGGGCCGCATTGGGGAGAGACCACGGTGCACCGCATCCTGCGTCGGGAAGCATATGGCTCAGGTTGGGTGTAACGCGTGAGCGTCAATTCGCGTCCATCAGTCGTCGGTACGTGCACGTCAATCATCTGCACGGTGGCAAATTTCTCCAACACGCGGCGTGGGGTCAAACCCGGCGCGAGCGCATGCAGGCGTCGACCGAGCGTGACATGCAAGCCATAGGCGAGGAAGGCGATGAAGATGTGCGCCTCGATGCGCTCGATGTGTTGATGGAAGATCGGCCGGAGCGCCAAATCGCCTTTGAGGTTCTTGAACGCTTCTTCTACCGCGACCAGTTGCAGGTAAAACTCCCATAGTCGCGCTGGATCAGTGTCGGGCAGATTCGTGCGTAGCAGATAACGACCTTCACGCCGACGCACCTCGCGCAGTTTGTCGCGCCGCAGCCGGTAGGTGAATGAGGCACTGTCCTTCGCAACGTCAACGTCCACCGAGCGCCACGCCGCCGGACCGTGTGCTCGCGCGGCACCGAGCTTCATCAGCAACTGCTCGCGTGTCAGCGTCATCGTGGAGAGTCTCTTCAGCCGACCGGGTCACCGAAGGCGGTGACCCGCCTTCGGTTCCCACAGAACGCCGCATGCAGATTTCCCGCACGGCGCTCTTCAGGAGCTGCTTCACAGCACAGCACGTTGCTGAAACGCCCGGTAAGGGAGTACCAGCGTCGGACGCTGCAACGGATACCGCTGTTTTAACCGGTGAAATACCGGCCATCGGAGAACGCCTTTCCGACGGCGGCTACTGAGCATCTTGCGCCAATAGCGTTCCACAGCCCGGTAGACTTTACACAAGGCCGAGAAGTTACCGGCAAGGCCATAATAGCCGTAATGCCCTCGCAACACCCGGTTAAGGTTGATAACCTGTTCACGAACCGGCAAATGCCGCATGCATCGCATCAGGTCAGTAAGATGAGAGAGGCTGCGCCGAAGTCGAGACTTCTCTGTCCGCCGCCCCACCTTGAAATTGCCTTGCTGGTTGCGCGGGAAGTCAAGCGTGAAGCCCAAGAAGTAAATCGTCTCGGGCCGCTTTCGCCCATGCTTCGGCGCATGCCGCTCGGCAAACCGACCAAATTCAACGAGCCGCGTCTTGCTTAGTTCCAGTACAAGCCCAAACCGTGCCAGGCGCTTGCAAAGAGCGTCCTGCAGGCGCAGCGCATCCGAGCGATATTGGAAACACACCACAAAGTCATCAATGTACCTCACCAAGTAGGCCTCGCCTTTCATGCGCGGCTTGACCACCCGGTTAAACCACAGGTCCAGCACATAGTGAAGGTACACAGTACTTAGTAGCACACTGATTGACCCACCTTGCGGGGTCCCCTCCTCGTTCGGTCGCACCTCACCGTCTTCCAGGACGCCGGCTTTGAGCCACCGCCGAAGCAGGCGAATGATGCGCGGATCTCCGACGCGATGTTCCACAAAACGCGAGTCACCATCCGTGATCTAAACTGCCGAAGAAGTTCTTCAAATCCGCTTCGAGCACCCAAGCCACCTTGCGACCCGCAATCAGCTCGTTGAGCGTCGCTAACGCCTGATGGGCACTGCGCTCAGGCCGCCCTCCCAATGAGCACGGTAGAAAGTCCTGCTCATAAATGGCAGACAGTACCTGAGCCACACTTCTCTGAAGCGCTCGATCGGCGACACAGGGCACGCCTAATGGACGCTTCTCCTGCGTGCCCGGTTTCGGAATATATACCTGCCGAATGGGTGGCGGATGATAGCCCCGCCGATGAACCGCACTCAGCATCGGTTCCACCCAGACCTCAAACTCCTCCTTGGCCTCCGTCACCGTTTGCCCATCACAGCCCGGCGCAGAGTCATTTGGGATAGGATACAAGCTCTCCCCAACTAACTCCTTCGTGACATGATGAGCCAGTGACGTAAAGCGTAGTTTTGGCTCGCATCGAGCTTTTGCTGCTATTCGTTCGAGTGCCGTTGACATGACGGGTGATTCCTCTCTTTGCATAGAGGCCCGTAACCATCCCGTTGGATGGAGCTCATGTTTCCCTAGAACGATTCAACCCCTGCTGGCCGCTTCCCCATGCACGTGGCTCTCCCACGCTCGGAGTACTATCAGCCAGTCTGACTTCCGACAGGTCATCAGGTCATCCTCGCGTTGCTGGCTTGTTTGACCCTACAAGCTCCGCTTGAACCCGCTGAATCTCTCTTGTTCGCAATAAAGTCCTTTGAGTGCATGCCGTGGGTGCGAACCCCGGAAGCATCCCAAGCGACTCGCCTATCACGCCGCTTGAGATTCTGCCTTCCCCATTGGGGGACTGGATCGGCTACTTTCACCACGATCGATTTCGGGGCTACTTATCCCATTCACTTGCGTTCCGGCCTACACTCTCCCTGTCTACGCTTCGCAGTGGCCGTCACCGAATACCACGCAAGACTCGGTACCTGGCTGCTGGCTAGGCTTTGCCAGGGCAGTCATTTCGGACTGCTGTACTTCATGCGCTTTCAAGGCGCAACCCC
>JBOIEG010000544.1:0-8782 GCA_050740915.1 Gammaproteobacteria bacterium
CGAGGACATCATCAAGAAGATCGAGCGGGCGCGGGTCAAGATGGAGCAGATCAAGCCCGGATCCACCCTGCCCCGAGGGAAAAAAGAAGGCGGCTTAACTGTAAGTTATTTAAGGGACACTACACTAGACTTGTCGAAGACCTCGCTCGTCGGATCAGCCAGCGCCACCTGAAGGCCCATTGGTTCCATTCTCAGGATATCCACGATGGTGCGTAGCCTGCTCGGGTTCGAGTAGTGCTTCGAGGCGACGGCTCCCTGCTTGACATACGGGCCAATGACGTAGGCCATCGATCGCTGAGCGTCCACGTGGTCGGGGCCGTCCTGCGCATCGTCCTCCACGACGAAGATCAGAGTGTTGTCCGCGAAGGGGCTGCGCGCGACCTTTTCGACGATGAGCCCCAGCGCGTAGTTGTTGTCCGCCATCTGCGTCTCGGGTGTGTTCACCCCGTCCAGCGCGTCGCCGAGTTTGCCGAAATGGTCATGGGGCAGCTCGATCAGCGTCAGGTTCGGCAGCGCCCCTTTCTGCACGAACCGATCGAACTCGTGTTCCCATTCCTTGAACCGCCAGAAATCGGGCAGCTGCATGTCGTATTCGCGGTAGTACGGATCCGAGACGCGGCTCAGAAAACAACAGGAGCTATACATGCGATTGGTCTAGATGGCCGTCCGGCCCGATCATCCCTTTTTCGCGTCAGACTCCGATTTCGCCACCGTCGTCTTTGGTGATGACGATGGTCGCCGTGCGCGGGCGTGAGAGACCGCCGTCCGGCCAATGGCTGCCGAACGCGCCGGTGGCAAAGTCCGGTGTGGTGTCTTCGCCCGGGTGTTGGATGTTGACGAATAGCGTTTTGCCGTCTGGGGTTTCCGCGATGCCGGTGATCTCGCACTCCTTCGGGCCCACCAGGAAGCGGCGCAGGCGCTTTTCGCCCAGCTCCTTGCCGACGTAGGTATCTACTGCCTGCGTCGCGGTGCCGTCGACGTTGCTTACCGTTCTTGGCGCGCCGTCGCCTACCTCGCCTGGAACCGCGGCCAGCGTCATGCAGTTGGTGACGTCGGTATACGCGCCGTCGTCGGTATGGATCCACAACAACCCGGGATTCGCACGACTGAACCATACGCTGTCGGGGCTGGAGAAGTCGTTCGCGTCGGTCAGACCGGAGATATTGACGTTGGTCGCGTCTGCGGCGGCACGCGCGCCGAACAGGAACACGTCCCAGGTGAACGAGGTCGCGTCGACTTTGCCGTGGGTCTCGGCCAAGCGAATGATATGGCCGTTGGGGTTGCCTAGCTGATTCTGGCCGGTGGTCTTCTGGTCGTTATAGAAGCGCGGATTGGCGGCATCGACACGGGTGATCGGACGGCTCGAGGCGTTGGTGTTGGTCAAGGTGACATACACCCCGCCATTCTTGGGATGGACCGCGCACCACTCCGGGCGATCCATCTTGGTGGCGCCCGCCGCGTCGGCGGCGAGACGGGTGTTGATCACCACGTCGGCGTGATCGGCGAAGGCATAGGCCGGGTTGGTAGGGGTGATATTGTCGATGCCGAAGCTCAGCTCTTTCCATTCACCGGTACCATCGGCGTTGAACGTGGCCACGTAGAGCTTGCCGTCGTCCAGATACTTGTCGCCCGCAGCCATCCCCTCGTTGGCGTCGCGGGGATCCCAGCGCCGGTTCGACACGTACTTATAGATGTACTCGTTGCGCGCATCGCAGCCCATGTAGGACGCGAGCGGCTCGCCCTTCTTTGCCGGCCCGAGCCACGAGCCTTCGTGCGCGAAACGGCCGAGTGCGGTGCGCTTCTTGGGGATTGACTTTCTATTGAACGGATCGACTTCCACCACCCAACCGTACGTGTTCGCGACATTACGATAATCATCGCTGCCGTCGGCCGAGGTGCCAAGCTTCATCGCGTTCCAACGACCATAGAAGTCGTCCGCCGTATCGGGGATCACTGTCGCCCACAGCTCGCGGCCGTTACCCACCACGCCGTAGCGTGCAAACGAGGCCAGCTCCTTCGCCGTGCGATTGGGGTTATCGGTCGCGGCGATTCGCCGGAAATACCCGGCCCAGTTTTCCTCGCAGGTCAGATAGGTGCCCCACGGCGTGACGCCGTTCGCGCAGTTATTGATGGTGCCGCGCGTTTTCGAGCCGTCGGGCGAAAATTTGGTGATCATGTACGGAGTCTCCGCCGCCGGTCCGGACAGCTTCATTGTCGTCAACGTGTGAATGCGGTGGTTGAAGCGGGAGTTTTGCTTGTAGCTCCACTCCCCTTTCTTCCCTCGCTCCTTAACTACCTCGATGACACTGGCGCCATGGGCGAAGAATTCGCGCAGTACTTCGTCCGCATCGGTACGCACCTCGCCAATGACGGTTTGGCCGGTGGGGTGCAGGAAGGCCGGTGTGATCGCTTCATGGTTGACGCACAGTAGACCGCGGTCCGAGGAGCTCTCGTCGCGCTTACCATTGCGGCTCAGACCGAAATAACTCATGCCGTCGTGGTGATCGCCCGCACGCTGCTCGAAGCTGGCAGGATCGTCCGTCCCATCGTTCAGGTAGTCGGCGACGCCAGCGGCGATCGGATCGCCCAGACGGTATAGCACGTCATAGCTGTAGCCCGGCGGTACTGTGACGACATCTGCCAGACTTTTAGGGACAGCGGCAAAACCGAGCTTTAAGGGGCGCGGCCCGACACCCTGGGCTCCGTGCCGTTGACCGGTAGCCCAGGCAGAGCTTAAACCAACGCTGCCGAAGACCGCCATGGCAGCGGCGCCGGCGGTGCCGCGCAGCAATTGGCGGCGCGAAAGGCGCATTTGCAGAATGCTGTCGAAGGAAGGGTTATCCGATGTGTTAGTTATCGCGTCTTCGTCATGATGAGAGGAAAACGTCACGTGTTTGTCGGTCATTGTTGTCTCCTGCGAGATGGAAATCGGGGAGCAATACACATCGTTGCCCCTTCGTTAGAGGAGGCTCACCATAACGCGGTTTTGTTAAACAATTATGACGGGCGCAGTAACAGCGTTTTCCGAGGAAAAAAGGTAGCGACAATCGTTATCGATCATGACGAGCTGAGGTATCGACCTTCTTCGCATATCCTTACTAGTCAATCCCGAGAAGTAGGACAATGTCCGGCCCGTGCGCTCCTGACGCTCACGGCAATCGCATCAGCGGCTGTCCCATGCGAATGACGCTTCCGTCCTGCACGTTCTCGCATAGCGTGAAGGCGTCCGGCGCGAAGACGATGATGGTCGATCCGTGCTGAAACCAGCCCATTTCCTCACCCTTGCGAAACGGAGCATGGCAGGCAATGACGTTGGGCCCGCGGTACTTGAGATGAAGCAGGACGTCGAGAAAGTGCAGCCGGATGCTGGCGACGAGCACGGCCGCGACCGGCACCAGGGTGACAACATGGCCGCTCGCCTCCAGCTTGGTTCGGAGCAGCGCTCGCTCGTTCTTGCAGAAAAGCTTCTCGACGCGCTTGAGCGCGATCGGGTTGACGTTCCAGGTGTCGCCGGAGATGTAGGTGACCCGCTCGACCGCGCACTCGTGCGGGGCGTGGAAGCGGTGGTACATGCCGGACTTCAGTCGTAGCGTGACGTAGCGTCCGTCGCGGTAAATTCGCACCAGCTCCTGATCCCCAAGCAGATCAAGCAGCGTGTAAGGGAAGCCCTTGGCTTGAATCAGCTGGGTGTCCTCGACGCGGCCGGACGCGCCAACGATCGCGTCACACGGGCTGACGAGCACCGCGGGATCCGGGTCGATCGGCCGCGCGCCGTCCTTCAGCTCCCTAGTGAAGCAATCGTGCATGCTCCTGAACCGCGCCTTCTTCGCTTCGGTGAGGTCCAGATCGGCAAAAAGTCGCCAAACGCGGATCGACAGATCACGCACGAGCGGCTGCTCAATCTGGCTGAACCAGCCCATGAGCTGCGTCAGCAGACGGCGCGGAATGCGGTTGGTCAGCAGAAAATTGAGGTCTTCCTGTTGGAAAACGTGGGAGATCATGGATCGGACTGTGATGGCGGCGTAAAGTGGCTCGGGTAAATTTTCACTCGATGAGGCTCGTGGGCACGACATTGATCCTGTACGCGCTCGGCGCGGTTGCGTTGGCGGCGTTGCTGCAGACATTGAAGACGCGGCTGGAGCTCTCGAAGGCGAAGCACCGATCGCTGTCCGGGCATTCTCGGATCGCGCGACGCATTGCGGCTCTCGTGCCGTTCTACGAGTACGACGAAGAGCGTTTCTTCCGCTCCGACGATGCGCCGGATGAGATCGCCGCGCGTCGCCGTGCCGGCTTTATGCGGCTTTCGGCGCTCTATAGCGAGCGCTTTGCCGAGACGGTTCGGCTCACCGAGGAGGTCGAGGACAGCATCTCCGATCTGCAGTTCACCGGCGCCTACCGGGTGCCGTTCCAGTACAGCCGCTTGGTGCGCCAACACCTCAAGGCCGGCGCATTCGTTCGCTCGTCCTGTGGGGTCAGCCTTAGCGATCTCGACGGCAACCACTCGTTCGATCTGACCGGCTCCTATGGGGTGAACGTCTTCGGCTACGACTTCTACAAGGAGTGCATAGACCGTGGCAGCGAGCGCGTGCGCGAGCTCGGTCCCGTGCTCGGTGCCTACCATCCGGTGATCGCGTACAACGTGAAGCGGTTGAAGGAGATCTCCGGGCTCGCCGAGGTGTCGTTCCACATGTCCGGCACGGAGGCGGTCATGCAGGCGGTACGGCTTGCGCGCTATCACACGCGGCGCTCGCACTTGGTGCGTTTCTGCGGAGCCTACCACGGCTGGTGGGGCGACGTGCAGCCGGGCGTGGGGAACCCCGTGCCGGCCCGCGAAACCTACACCCTGAAAGATATGAGCGAGGATACGCTGCGGGTGCTGCGAAAGCGCCGCGACATTGCGTGCGTGCTTGTCAATCCGCTGCAGGCGCTGCATCCGAACGCAGGTGCGGCGGGCGACTCCATGCTGGTCGACAGCGCGCGAAGCGCGCATTTCGAGCGGGGGGCGTACACTGAATGGCTGAAGCGGCTGCACGCCGTCTGCACCGAGCGAACGATCGTGCTGATCTTCGATGAGGTCTTGGTCGGTTTCCGTCTGGCGCCTGGGGGAGCACAAGAGTATTTCGGGGTCCGGGCCGACATGGTCACCTATGGCAAGACGCTCGGCGGCGGCTTGCCGATCGGCGCGCTCTGCGGTCGCAAGGACTTGATGAAGCGCTTCCGCGAGGATCGCCCGACAGATATCTGCTTCGCTCGCGGCACCTTCAACTCTCATCCGTATGTGATGGCAAGCATGCACGAGTTCCTGCAGCGCCTCGACACCCCGGAGCTAGGCGGGCTGTACCGCAACTTGGACGAGGTCTGGAACGGTCGGGCGCAACGGCTCAACCGGCATCTGCGGGAAGAAGGCTTGCCGTTGCAGGTGGCGAACATGTCCTCGATCTGGACCGTCTGCTACACGCAGCCGTCGCGCTACAACTGGATATTCCAATACTACCTGCGCGCCGAGGGCCTTGCCCTGAGTTGGGTAGGAACCGGCCGCCTCATCTTCAGCCTCAACTATACGGACGCCGATTTCGAAGCGGTCGCTGATCGCTTCGTGGCGGCCGCCCGGGCCATGCAACAGGACGGCTGGTGGTGGTCGGATGCGGTGGTGACCAACAAATCGATCAAGCGTCGAATCCTACGGGAGATGATCGCACACCGCTTCTGACGGACTGGCCGCCTATTCTCCCCCGGCCAAGTACGCGCAGGAGCAGCCGTGGCCCCAGCTTCAAACGTGCTGCCGTGGCCCCATCGGATCGATCAGCTCGCCACGCAGCAGGAACAGTGGCGCCCCGTGGTACAGCTTGATGTCGTGGAACGGATCTGTGAGGATCTTCGCTAGCCACACCAATCCGGTCTGCATGTCCTTCAGAAAGAACAGATGTACCGTCCGGAATAGCAGCGCGCCGCCGCCGATAACGATCCAGAGCAGTGACATGTTGTGCAAGAAGCCGGCGGGGTCGGCGTGGGGCTCGAAGATGCCGAACAGCGTCGGATCGACGTAAAGCATCAGCGGCGACAGCGCCCAGATCGTCAATAGGACCACCTTGCGCCTGAGGTTATACCCGACCTTCACTTCTTCCTTATACTCGTGGGTGGCTTGATTCGCCTCGTCGTAACCTTTGGGTTCAAAGTAGAAGTGCCCGATCTGCCGGCTGATCATTGCCACCAGCCAGCCGACTAGGGCCGCTGCAACCGGATCCGTGAAAAGCAGCACGTAGCTACACAGAAAGCTAAGCGCGCTCACCAAGTGCAACGACTGGTTGATCCGGCTGTGGTGGTAATAGCGATGATCGTCCCACCGCTGCACTTTGAGATCCCGAAAAAATCCATCCATAAATGCCCCCTTTTAACGCTAGCGCATGGAAAAACAACTTTTCGTTTTGTTGCTTTAATAGGAAAAAGGCTACAGGCGGCCTATGTCATCTCTGTGAACGGAGTGTTACAGGCACGTGACGAGTCGAACAAGCAGACGAAGGCTAGGCGAGGCCAACGGATAAGAAGTTGCTTTTGATTCCTGTGCTCGACGGGTGGGGCGCGGGGGATGGACGAAGTGAACGATTCGCGGCAAGAAAGCCTCCAAAACGGTAGAGGGAAAATACCCGTTCTCCGAAATGCAGCAGGGTGAAGACTTCCGGAGAGCGGAGGACCGGCAGGCGCAGAGCGCGAACGTCGATCTATATGTAACCAAGCGTTCATATGCTTTTCAATCGTTCGTAATCCACGTCGGTTATAAATTCCTTTGCCGCATGTTAGGCGCGCCGCCGCTGTGATTTAAAAAAGGTTCACACCGGAAATTCTGGGTCGTGAATTCGGTGTTCCAATTTAAAAAGGAGACATCATGTTCACGGGGCTTAAGCTTAAATTCCTATTTGCACTCGGCGTTTTCGGGCTGAGTGTTGATCTGAGTTCCCTTGTCATCGCGGAGACCGATGCGGTTTATTCGCAATCGGGCGACGTGAGCGCCAACAGCGCCGTGATCTGGGGGCGTTGTAACCGCGCGCGTGACGCTTACCTGGTGGTTGACGTCAGCACAAGCAGGCATTTCGACACACGGTTCCAATTCTTGGATACGGAAGAGCCGCAAACGAAGCTTGGCCCGTTGGTGAGTGTCGTCAACGCAGACACGGATTATACGGGTTCCATCCTCGCCCGCGAACTGCGCCCAGACACCCACTATTTTTACCGAACGCTTTGTGTGACCAGGCCGGCGGAAGGTCTGGCGACGGCTGAGGGCGGTAGAATCGGAGAATTTCGCACCGCAGCGGCCGAGGAACAGGAACATGCGGTACGCTTTATCTGGGCCGCCGATCTGGGCGGACAAGGCTGGGGACGCAACCCCAATCTTGAAATCACCACGGTTGATCGCGAAAGGATCCAAGGAGGCTACGTGATTTTTAAAGTCATGCGCCGATTGCGGCCGGACTTCGCTGTGTTCCAGGGCGACATGATCTATGCGGATAACGCGATCCCTGCGCAGAAGGAGATCCCGGTGGAAGTCGGTGGCGGCGTGTGGATAAACGATCTCAGCAAGGATTTCGTAGCTATCACATTGGATGAGTTCCGCGCGAACTGGAAATATAACTTGGGCGACGAAACGTTTCGTCGTTTTTTGAATCGAACGCCCGTCTACGCCCAATGGGATGACCATGAGGTGACCAACAATTGGTATCCCGGCGAGGTCTTGACCGCCGAGCCTTATAGCGGATTGTCGGCCGATGTCGCCGCAGAAAGAGCCAAGCAGGCCTTCTTCGAATACAACGCGATCCGGGGTGGGCCGATTTTTCGCAAGTTCCAGCGTGGAAAGCACCTCGAGGTGTTTCTGTTGGACGAACGCTCTTTCAGAGGCCCCAATCCCGCGAACAGCGATCCGAGCGGTATAGAGATGCTGGGACAAGAGCAATTTGAATGGTTAAAAAGAACCTTGAAAGACTCCAAAGCCACCTGGAAGGTGATCTCAACGCATGACCCATTGTCCATCATCACCGGCGGCGAGGGCGACCGCGACGCCTGGGCTCAGGGCGAGGCAGAGGTTTTAGGGCGCGAGGTCCAGTTGAGTCAGTTGCTGAAGTTCATCGATGACGAAGGCATCAAGAACGTGGTGTACATCACCTCTGACGTGCATTACGCCGCGGCGATCTCATATGATCCCGAGCGGGCGGTGTTTAAGCATTTCGATCCATTCTGGGAGTTCGTCATCGGACCCGTGCATGCGGGCGCTTTTGGTCCGGGCGAGCTGGATCCCAGCTTCGGATCCCGCTACGAATTTCTTCGAGCGGCGGGTACCGGAAAGCCACCGCTGCCTCAAAACCTGCCCCCTCCCAACCTGCATTCTTTCGGGATGATCGATGTCAGCCACGACGGCCAGTTGAAGGTTAACCTCATCGACATCACGGGTGAAGTCCTATACGAGAAGGTCATCGATCCGAAATAGACCGATGATAACGACGATAGCGGACTAAGGGGTATTTAATTGACGGGACAGGCTCCTACCCGACTTTAGACAGTTCCGCGTACATTTTCGAGTCGCTGCGGTGGTGGGGTGACTTATCGATCAAGCGGTTAGGTGTCGGAGATACGCAGACATGGCGAAAAACGCTACGTACATGGATTGTGTCCTTCCGGTAAGCCTGCATGAATTCCGCTGAGGTTCTTGATATCGTCAGTTGCCGCTTTAGGAGTGCAGGAAAGACAGCTGATGGTAGCCGCAAAGATACGGGCGGGTACACCCGCACATGCC
>JBOIEG010000545.1:0-6377 GCA_050740915.1 Gammaproteobacteria bacterium
CTCTCTTGGTAGAGCCTCTGGAGCTTGACCCCGTAGGCCGCTACTTGTTGGTCCAGCTCCAGGACCTGCCGGTACCGATCGGCAAACAACTCCCGCACCAAGAAACTCAATCCGTTCTCGCCGTCCCGGTCGGCATGCTCCATGTAGAACACGAGGTAGGGAAATCGTCTGCACGGCCAGAAACGCAGACCAGGAAGATTAAGTTCGTGGGCGTAACGCAGTGATCCGGTTTTGGCGCGCCGCTGGATGTAACCGTATGCCTGCGCAATGGCATCGACAAAAGCCAATGCCACCTCTGGCGCTGCTTCTTGCACATAGTGTTCGACAGCTTCCAGCACATCTTTGTCCGCCTGTTCCCTGCGGACAAGCGGCTTCATGAGCGCGCTGTTGCGCGCTTCTTAATGACAGACCGCAAAGAAGCGAAATACTTGGCGTCGGCAACCCCAGCAGGCCTGGACTGCGCGCCGTCCAGCAGAAGATTGCGCAACCGAACGCGCGCTTGGTCACGTCGGATGAGTTCCCGCACATACTCGCTGGATGTGCCATAACCTGCCCCAGCGACCTGCTGATCCACGAACTCCTTGAGCGCTTCCGGGAGAGATATGTTCATCGTCGACATGCTACCCATACTAGGCCCTTTGGCAAAAATTGGCAAGCCGAACCGATGCTTGCTCAGCTCGTGGACAAAAGGGATGGACAAAAGGGACGTACATTTTTGCGATTAGAAAAAGTGCGCGTCCCCTTTATTCCTCGTCCCCTTTATTCCTATCCCTTTATTCCTATTCAAGTGTAGACGAATGTTGGAATGTTAGAACTGACCCCGTGTTACGGACCCCGTGTTACGTACGATTATCTGTGTCGCCGGCCATGTTTGATTTACTTCGCCACGTTGGCGTTTGAGGATGCGATACACGCCGCTCGGGCCATTCGGTGTTATCACCACTCTCAGCTCCCTTGGAAATACCCGCTCTGCCGCTGCCACAGCTGCTGCGATGCTAATCGGCATGGCGCCTGGCTCAAGGATGGATTGCAATTCCATTGGTTCGTCAGTAACAGCAGCGAACCACTTGACAAGCGCTATGACATAAGACGGATATACGATGTTGAAACCACTGAAAGCGAGGATGAACAGCATGATTACGCTGTAGATGCCGCTCATCTTGTGAATATCGAAGTCTAGGCGCACGCTGCTCGCCCCGCGGCCACCAGAGATAGAGACCGCTCAACAGCGAGGCCATGAGGAGTAAGGCAAGGATGCCGACAAACTTCGTTCCAAACTCGCCTAAGAGCAGCGAACTGTGAACCGCATAGAGCCACAGCATCAGCGCCTCGTTCGAGTTACGACCCGCAACGACCTCGGCAGTATAAGGGTTGACCGATACGTTGAAGAAGTCGCAGGATGCGCTTGAGGTGTCTTCGGGACAATAATGCCAAGCCGTCATCATCCCGGCTCTATGCCGCGGCAACCCGATCTGCCAGATCCCTTTCTGGGCGCGGTCGGGGTAGGCCGCTTTCATAGCCTGTAGGATATCATCCAACGGGCGGTACGGTCCCTGGGGCTGTTGAACGATGAGTTGGGGATTAAGTAATTCGTCGAGTTCCCGATAGAACACATTGCAACTGCCGGTCACTCCGACCACCACGAACAGGACACCCACCGTGAGGGCAAGATAGAGATGGACCTTAAGCCACGCTTTACGTAGCCCGGACCGCGTCGCTCTTGTATGCTTCCCTCTGGCAGCGCCGTAGCCTTCCTCTCCCTGTCGCATGTCCTCACTCCCGGTACAATAACCCCGCCATCCTCAATACTCCAGCCGGATCGAGCCCAATACCGTCAATGGCTCCGCCGCGAGAGTATTGGAAGAACGGACGCTTTTCGTAATACTCCTTATCCAGGATATTGTTCACGTTGACTTGTGCCGTCAAACGAGACTTTGCGATATTGAAGCGATAGGCAGCCATCATGTCCCAGCGCGCATAACCCGGCAGCTTGAATGAATTTTCCGGATCGCCCGCTTTGTCGGACCCTAGGAATATCCCCGTGCCCACCGTGAACCGGTCTGTCAGATCGTAGGTGGTCCAGAGACTGGCCGTGTGCTCGGCGACGTTTGGCAGCCGGTGACCTTGATTACCGCTGTTGTCATGCGTAATGCGCGCATCAGTGAAGGCGTAGCTGGCGATCAGGTTCAACCGGTCGGTGATCTGTCCCGCGATGTCGAGCTCAACGCCTTGGCTCCGCGCCTCTCCGATGGCACGCTGAAACCTCGGGTTGAGCGGATCAGCAGTCAAAACATTCGTCTTGGTGAGGTGATAGAACGCGAGTGTGGAGCTTAGGCGGCCATCCCAGAATTCGGTCTTCAACCCGCCTTCGTATTGGGTGCCTTCTTCAGGGGAAAAACGGCGGCTCCCCTGGGGCCGGGCGGCCATTGTTCGCGCCAAAGGATTCCACATAGTTTCCGTAGAGCGAAAGCCACGGCCACGGCTGGTAGACCAGTCCCACCCGGGGGCTGAACTGGTCCGTATCCACCGTCTGCGGTTGGGCTTCGGCTAGCGATGTCTCCGAAAACCCCGTGCCGGCCTCCGTCCAATCGTAGCGCCCGCCGCCGAGGATATGCAGCTTGTCCCACAGGCTAATCTGGTCCTGGAAGTAGACCCCGTACCAAACCTCCTTACTCGTAAAGAAGAAATTCTCGCCAGTCGCAGCACTGATGGCGGCCTCATCCACGACTCCATAGACCGGATTGAAGATATCGATGGCCGGGACCGCCGGGCAACAGACCCCAGGGGACTCTTGTTCGAGGTGGTAATAATCGAAGCCCACCAGGATGTTGTGGTGGGCGCCCCAAGTGTCGAAGCGGCCAGTGAGGTCCAGATTCGTAGCATAGGTGTTTCGCTCTTGCACCACGTCCCACAAATCACGGCCTATGAGGCTGTCGTTCGCATCGACGGTACCGGAGCCGGACACATCAACATTGTCATAATTAGCGAAATAGGTCATGAAACGATTGGTAAGCTTCCACCCGTCGAGGAATTCATAGGACCAATTAAACTCCACGAGATCCCAGTCCTGTTTGTCAGGATTGTCGCCATCGTCGGACGAAAAGCTGATGGGTACCGGCGCTGGGCGCCGGTCCAGCGCCGGGATGCCATAGGCGTAGTTGAGATCATCGTCCTGGTATTCATAGGTCAGGTTGAATTCCAGGTGCTCCGTGGGCCGCCAGGTGAGCGCGGGAGAGACGAAGACTCGGTCGAGGAAAATGAAATCCTGGAACGAATCGCTGTCCTGGTAGGCGAAATCCAGCCGGTAGAGCAGCGAGCCGTCGGCGGTCAGCGGACCCGTCGCCTCCGCCGTGGTACGGTACAGATCATAGGAGCCAAATTGCTGCTGGAGTGCGTAATAAGGTTGCGCCAGCGGGCGTTTGGTCACCAGGTTAATCAAACCACCGGGCTCGATGCGGCCAAACAAGACAGCCGCAGGGCCTTTTAACACCTCGATTTGCTGCAGATTGGTCGTCTCGAAGCCAAAACTTGTCTGCCGCAGTCCATTCCGGTACGTCGAGAAACCGGTGCTGAATCCGCGCACGATGAAATTATCGTAAGCGGACCCAAAGTCATTCTGCGGCTGCACGCCGCTGACGTTCTTCAGGGCGTCACCAATGGAGATCGCCTGCTGATCCTTCAAGACCTGCTGCGGTATGACCTGGATCGACACCGGTGTCTCCATGATGGGTGTATCGGTCTTGGTGGCGGTGGTGGCGTTCGGGACGTTGTAGCTGGTCTCGTCGACAGGCGTGGCGGTGACGGTCATCTCCGGCAGCACCGTCGGGCCTTCTTCGCCTTTCTTGGCCGGCGCTTGGGGCTTGTCAGGCGCCGGCGGGGTCACCTGGGCATAGTCGATGAGTCTGCGTGCCTCGGCGACCAGGGCCGCCAGGGGGTCAGGCCGCTCCAGGGTGAGGGTTCGGTCATCGACGAAACGGTAGGCGAGGCCGGTATTCTGGAGCAGTTGTTTGAGGGCCTGATCCACCGTGTAGTGGCCGGACAGGGCCGGTGAGCGGAGTCCCTCGGACAGCGCACCGGGGTAGCTCAGTTGTACGCCGACGGCCTCGGCGAGGGCGTTCAGGGCGCCGTCGAGCGATTGGGCCGGGATGTCGAAGCGCATCTCGGCGCCGCGCTCGGCGGCAGAGACGACCGCTGCGCAGAACCAGCAGGCGGCAATCGTGACGGATAGCGCGCGTAGCGTTGTTAGCATTTTTCTCCCCCCTCAAGGTTCGTTATGGATGGCATGGGCGGGAGGCCCTGGTGCAGGGTGCCCGCTCATAGGCTAATACATGTATAAGACGATTCAGACGGGCGGATTCCCCCCCATGAGGAGGCTGGAGGCTTGAAGATCGAGGCTGGAGGCTGGAGGCTTGAGGCTTGGGGTTGCTGCTTTAACGCCTCATCCCCTCCAGTCTCCAGTCTCCAGCCTACCTGGCGTCTATCACCACCACCCAATCGGTGAGGCGCGTAAGCCGGATGGGGAGGGTGGCGGCCAGTGTATCGAGCAGCGCCTCCGGATCGCGGAGATCGAAGCGGCCGCTGATCTTGATCTCGCGCAGCCGATCCTCGCGAAACCACACCGTCCCGTGCCGGTAGCGCTGGATGCGGGCGATGGCGAGCGCGAGCGGTGTTTGCTGGAAGACGAGGCTGCCATTTACCCAGTCCGTAGCCGCAGCGCCGCGGGTGCGCTGGACGATCCCCAGGGCATCGGGGTCTGCCCTGATCGTCTCATCGGGGTGCAAGGTGTGGGTCTGGCCCGGGGCGGACGTTACGTTCACCTCACCTCGCAGCACCGTGATGGTGTCGCTCCCGCCCTCGGTCAGGACGGTGAAGGCGGTGCCGGTGACCCGCGTGTCGCTCGCCGCTGCTTCGATGACAAAGGGACGCGCGGGATCGGGCCGCACCTCGCAATACAGCTCCCCCTTGAGCAGGCGCAGGCGGCGCTCGTTCGCGCTCAGGTCCAAAGCGATCGCCGTCTCGGTGTTCAAGCTGAGATGCGATCCGTCTTCCAGGCTCAAGCTCCTGCGCTCCCCGACCGCGGTGCGATGATCGGCCTGCAGCCGGGTCCACGGATCGAGCCAGAGCAGTACCGCGAGCACGAGCGCAGTGGCAAGCGTGGGCACAAGCAAACGCCGGCCAAGCTTCGGATAGTCCCGCTGCGGAAGGTACGCCGCCTCGCGCTCGGCTTTTCTCAACGCCGCCAATAAGGCCGGATCGTCCCACAGCGCACACGTCTCGTCGAAAGCACGCCGGTGGCCTTCACTCAATCCGCGCCAACGCTCGAGCTCAGCGCGCTCGTCGAGGCCGAGATCACCCGCTTTCAACCGCACGAGCCACGTCATGGCCTGCTGGGCGATGTGGTTCGCGTCCCGGCCATCTGTTCCGGTGGGGTCTCGATCGGAGGGTGTCATCGTCGGTATTGTAGACGGCTCCGTGCTTCACAGGGTGGCAGGTGCTGAGGTATGCGGAGCGCACGCGTCGGCCTACACGTTATAGACGACTGAGAGCTTGTGAAAAAATCTGCTGCGCTCGGGATCTCGCGTTCCGGCGGTGCTCGGGATCCCCAGGTATTTCACTATACACTCCGGTTGCTCGTCTCATCCCTGAGACTCGCCCCTTCGGGGCTTGCGTTCCGTTTCGGTCCCGCCGAAACGGTCCTGCGCTCCGGCGGAACGCGACCTCCCGTCGCTCGTGGCGATTTTTTCACAAGCTCTGAGCGGGTCGATTCCCCGTGGCCTATCTGTCCTCGAGCGCCTGGCGGCAGTGCATCAAGGCCTGAAGGAGATAGCGCTCGACCTGGCGCTCGGAGAGATTGAGTGCGTCCGCCTTCTCAAGGTACCTCATGCCACGAAGCCTGAGCAGGATGAAGACATCACGGTAGGGTTGTGGGATCTCGCCGAGAGCCTCGTCGAAGCGGCCGATGCGTTCCTCTGCGCTCGCCAACTGCTCGGCGGAAGGGGCGTGTCGCTCGGGGAACGTGCTCGTTTCCTGCCGATGGCTCGCGACTACCTTACGATGCTTGAGATGATTGAATGCGAGATGGGTGGCCGTGCGATCGAGATAGGCGCGCGGGTTGGCGATGGATTGCACCGCTAGTGTAGTGTCCCTTAAATAACTTTACAGACTTTCCAGTGATTGCTATGGTCTCGCTCATACCGAACACCAGCGTGGCGATCAAGTTGCAGCCGGCTGAACGCACGCCGCTGGAGACATGGGGATCCGCACACGGAACTCCACAACAGGTGGCGCTGCGCTGCCGGATTATCTTGGGCGCCCTGGCGGGTCAGAACAATGTGTCGATCGCCGAAGAACTCGGCGTAAGCCGGCCCACCGTGCAA
>JBOIEG010000546.1:0-1821 GCA_050740915.1 Gammaproteobacteria bacterium
GTTGCACGGTGGGCCGGCTTACGCCGAGTTCTTCGGCGATCGACACATTGTTCTGACCCGCCAGGGCGCCCAAGATAATCCGGCAGCGCAGCGCCACCTGTTGCGGAGTTCCGTGTGCGGATCCCCCTGTCTCCAGCTGCGTGCGTTCAGCCGGCTGCAACTTGATCGCCACGCTGGTGGTCAGCATGAGCGAGACCATAGCAATCACTGGAAAGTTTGTAAAGTTATTTAAGGGACACTACACTAGCTTTTTCCGCGTGAGCTTGCGGTGGATCTTGAAAATGGGCTTTCTCTACAGCCTCAACGGGTCGCTAACCTGCGCCGACACGGCAGCCGATAGTAATGGTGGTTCGTGGAGGCAAGCATAGGGCCAAGCTAGGGTCAATAAATCAATCGGCGCAAGCTGTTGAGGAGGTTCTCCGGCTTCATTTGCTTACCTTATGTCGGAGCCTCCCGGCAATCGAGGAGGGCATGCGCCGTGCGATGCAACTAACCTTTGACTATATATTGAATCTGCGGATAGAGATCTCAAGCGCATAAATGAAACGCATTTTTGTCGCGTAGGAAGTGGTTCTTGCGCTTTACACAGATCCGACATGGCGGGGAATCAATGGGCGAACGATTGGCCGAACGTTTCATTCGACATCACCAACTGGTAGCAGTGGCGGGTGTGGTCGTGTTAACCCATGTTTTGGAACTGCTCTTGTTGCAGCGAAAATACGATCTACTTACGGGCGGATTTCTACAACCGTACTCGTACAGTACGTTTCCACAGCGCGCCGCATTTATTGGCTTGTCACTTTGGGTCGATCTCTTCTTTTTCGGCCTCATCGGGAGCCTTTGGGCTTGGACCTCAAACAGGTTCGGCCGCAACCCGCTCGTCGCCTCGTATAACCTATTCGCGTTTGGTGTCATCGTCGTTGGGCTGTGGCTTGCGATACAGTTCAAGGTGCTGGCCTATTTCAACGATACCCTGAACTTCATCATCATCCGAAACCTCGGCGGCGGCAGCCTAATGGAGGCGTTTGCCTATGTTAGCAATGAGGCAGTGGTCTTTGGTTTAGCCCTCGCTGTAATCGCGATTGGATACGGTTATGGGCTTAGAGCCGTGAAGCGGTTTCCGCGTCCAGCAATGTCAAGGAATGTGCGGCTTTCTTTATCTCCGGTGGCCATGGTCTCCTTGTTTTTGCTTACTGTGGGCATGATGGTCGTTACCAACGCAAACGCACATCTGCGCTACGGTCTCGCGAAAAAACATCTTACAATCTAATAAGTAGGTTTCTCGATACGCTTACGGACATAGACAGGGATAACCATGGGCTGTTCTCCTACCCGCTTGACGCCGCACCCTTGGATGGCAAGATTTATCCAGGGGCCCTAGACATACCGGGTAACGGAATTGATGAGAACGGCTATGGCGGTGATTTTGCGGTCAGCGATCCTGAACTGGACCGCTTAACCGACCTTGAGGCACGCAAGGGCAAGCATATCGGGCTCATCGTCCTGGAGGGCGCCCGTGCCGACATGATCGGAAAACGGGTAGAAGGCAAAGACGTCGCGCCCGTGATCACGGCCATCGCAGACAAGGGCACTACCGTGGCGTATGCGTACACCCACGCGGGTTACACAACCTCTTCGATCAAGGCCATCTTTAATCGGACCTTATCGGATAAGAAAGACCGCATCTCCATGATCGATTTCTTGGAGGCCTCAGAGTTTGTGAAAAAACCTACTGCGCTCGGGATCTCGCGTTCCGGCGGTGCTCGGAATCCTCATGTATTTCAATATACACTGCGGTTCCTGCGCTCCGGCGGAACGCGA
>JBOIEG010000547.1:0-2598 GCA_050740915.1 Gammaproteobacteria bacterium
GTTGCACGGTGGGCCGGCTTACGCCGAGTTCTTCGGCGATCGACACATTGTTCTGACCCGCCAGGGCGCCCAAGATAATCCGGCAGCGCAGCGCCACCTGTTGCGGAGTTCCGTGTGCGGATCCCCATGCCTCCAGCGGCGTGCGTTCAGCCGGCTGCAACTTGATCGCCACGCTGGTGGTCGGCATGAGCGAGACCATAGCAATCACTGGAAAGTCTGTAAAGTTATTTAAGGGACACTACACTAGCGGAGGTCGCCGATGGACCCACAGAACCAATTCTGTCACAACCCGGCCTGTCCTGACAGAGGGCAGGGGAGGGGAGGTAACATTGGGATCCATAGCCGGCAGGAGCAGCACTATCGATGTAGCACCTGTGGAACGGACCTTCCGATCATCGCCGGACTATGGGTAAGCTGTTGCTCCTTAAGGTACCTCTGCCTGCCTGGGTTGTGCCCAAGCGGTGGAGGCGTCTACCTGAGCAGAAGCACCGACCAATGATGGCAATGGCAGCATAATCACAGTTAAGTGCAGTGCTAGCTTGTCATACAGTGCTGCTATCAACGCCTGATCCATTGACCGTCGCTGACCGGTGGAACGTACGAAACCGTATTTACGAGAGGAGATGTATCATTAAGCACAGGGTGCAAATCTGCTCCATGACCCTAGCGCTCTCAGTCGCAGGCGTCTTTGCTTCGGGCAACCATGGGGCTTTAGCGCGCGTCAAAGAGTGGCAACAGGTAGGACGTCAAGAGAGGAATGCGGTCGTCTTGCCGACCAATCAGGTGGTAAAACCGGCCGGTGAGCAGATAGAGTTCAGAGGGCGCCCAAACGCGGTCAAGCTCAGCCCGGATAAGAAAACCGCGGCCTTTCTCAATGGAGCCTATAAAGCCATCATCCTGATCGACCCTCAGACCGGTACAGTGAAGCAAGAGTTTGATGCAGCGGGTTCTAGCGCGTCGTTCCGCGGCATTGCCTACTCGCAAGACGGGGAAAAGCTGAACGCCTCTCAGGCAAACGGTCGCGTGATCGTCGCCACTGTTCTGGATGACGGGACTATCGCACTTGATCACTTCGTGGCCCTGCCAAATAGCACGATCCCGTATCCGGGCGGGGAAGACGGGAATCCATATCCCGGTGGGTTAGCGCTTTCCGACGATAACGCAACCTTGTACGTGGTTCTTAACCGCAACAACACGCTTGGTGTCATCGACCTGGCTACCCGAACAGTGATTAAGGAGATCCCGGTAGGTAACGCGCCCCACGACGTCGTGGTCAATGGCGATAAGGCTTACGTGAGTAATCAAGGCGGGCGCCCGGCTGATCCCGGTGACTTCACCAGGGATTCCAGCGGCACTCCCATCGTCGCCGATTCGGAGTCCGGTCACGCTGTCACCGGCACCGTGTCGGTCGTGGACTTGCGAGCCGGCGTTGAGGTGCAGACGATTGAGGTCGGGCTGCAACCCACGGCACTGTTGCTGGATGGCCCCCGTTTGTTCGTAGCGAACACCAACAGTGACACCGTGTCCGTTATCGACACCGCATCCGACGTGCTCGTTAAAACCATCGCCGTAGAACCTTTTCCCGGATCGCTGACCGGCAGTTCCCCGAGCGCTTTGGCTTTGCTGGATGGCAAACGCCTGCTGGTGAGCTTGGGGCGTAATAATGCCCTTGCCGTTTACGGGCTGAGTGAACGCGTGTTCGACGCGGTCCAATATCAGGGGACTGGAAGATCACGCCTGCGGACCACGCCTCGACCACTCGTTTTTACAGCGTGAGGCAGGAGAGGGGAGACCGGTCTTTGGGAAGCAGGGCCGACGCACAAGCGGGCCTAGGAGCCGTGATGAATACGTGATAGTTCCGTGATGCCCCGATGATCTTTCGCCTGTACGTTCACGTTGGTGGCCATTGCGGGCGGCGCCATAGAGTGAAGAAATTATCCGAAGGAGGGTGCTATGCAAACGTTAAACAAACTACTGATGCGCACCGCACTACTGGCGGTGGCGGCGGCGAGCTCGCTCGCTCACGCAGACGACGCACATAGGTTCGAGGTCACAGTGACGAACCTCACGCGAGGGCAGCAATTCACCCCCATTCTCGTCGCAGCTCATCGCCGGGGAGTGAGCCTTTTTAAGGCCGGGGATCCGGCCAGCGCGCAACTGGAGATTCTGGCCGAAGAGGGAGATACGGCGCCCTTAACCAGCCTGTTGTCAGGGTTGCCGGGGGTCAAGGAGGTGGTCTCCTCGAGTGGTCTTCTTAGCCCGGGTGATTCGGTGACCATCAGCGTGAAGACGGGTGGCCCGTTCGATCACCTCAGTGTGGCGGCCATGCTCATTCCGACGAACGACGGTTTCTTTGCGCTCAATGGCGTGCTAGGGCCCAAGGGAAACCAACTCCTCAGCCGCGATTCTCCTGCCTACGATGCGGGTAGCGAACGCAATGATGAGCGCTGCGCTTCCATCCCCGGACCCGCGTTTGCCGAGTGTGGCGGGCCTGGGGGCGGAGGGAAACCGGAAGGCGATGAGGAAGGCTACGTGCATATCCACGCCGGGATCCACGGCATCGGCGATCTGCCGCCCGAGGTTCGGGATTGGCGCAAT
>JBOIEG010000548.1:0-7310 GCA_050740915.1 Gammaproteobacteria bacterium
CGCAGGCCAGATAGCTGTCCTCTCGCGCACAGTCCTGGCTCGGATTCTGCGCCTCGATAGGCGCACTGGAATCTCGGCCAAGGAGGATCTGACGGCGCCTCCACAGACCTGCCGAAAGGACACGAAACATCGAAGGGGCCTTCCGCTATATGCGCGATTATCCCTATGTCTGCTGGGAGCAGATCCTGAGCCGGGGCGTCATGGCGGCACATTATCAGGGCTTGAAGGGCTACCTCCCGCCCTCTTTCGAGTGGAAAGGCAGCGAAGCTTTGCCAAAGGACATGTTCGCGCGCGGCGAGTTTTCAGGCGCCCAATGGCGGCATGAGCTTTTGGATCCTGCAGGATGAGTACGCGAGCCCCTATCTCAGCGCCTACACCGCCCTTGCATTCAACTGGCTGCGCAAGGACGGCTATGCGATCCCAGCGGAGGTCGAGAACCCGTTGCACGGGTACCGGCAATCGCTGCTGCGCGAGGATAGCTTGCCCTCTTTTTACAGCAAGGGCATGGCCTCTTCGGTGCGCGCTGTGGCCCTAGGGGCCCTGGTCGAGCGGGGTAAGGTCGGGCTCGCGTGTCGATCTGTTCGTCTCTTTGCCGAGCGCTCGTCATTTCGTGGTCATCGATGATCCCGTTCCGGGCGGCTTGGAGCCGGTGAACCGCGATCTCGCAACCGCCTCCGAGGTGGATGCCGACAAGGGTAAGTTTGAGGCCGCGGGAGGGTCGTGGTGGTTTCATTCTGGCGACTGGCAGGACGTATGGGGTCTCGCGCTGGAGCTTCTACCACCAAGAGCTGCGCCACGACGCGGTCCGGTTCTACTCGGAGTATCTTGGAGCCGGCAACTATCACTTGTCCTATAGTGCACAGACCATCGCCTACGGGCAGTTTGCGATCTTGCCGGTGCTCGCCCAGGAGATGTATGACCCGGACGTGTACGGCAAGAGCCCATCTGCGCAATTGCGTGTGGCCGGTGAGAGCTTGTGAAAAAATCGTCGCGAGCGGAGAGAGATCGCGTTCCGCCGGAGCGCAGGAGCGTTTCGCCGGGAGCGAAACGGCGCGCACGCCCCGCAGCCGCTCCGTGCTGGCGCCGCAGCGAGTGGTTTTTGCCGGGCACAGAGCTAGAGCAGACCCCTGTGAAAGCCGCAAACGATTACGCCTGGGTGCAGTGGTATTTGGACGGCGAATGGATCGCAAGCGGCGATGAGCCGTTTTTTCTGTGGCTTTTGCAGGGGGGTCCCCATCGGCTGAGCGCCAGAGTCGGTTTGAAACATACGCGCACGCCGATAGAAACGGAATCGGTGCGCTTCCTGGTGAAGTGAGAGCTTGTGAAAAATCGTTGCGAGCGAAGGGAGGTCGCATTTCGCCGGAGCGCAGGAGCGTTTCGCCGGGAGCGAAACGGCGCGCACGCCCCGCAGGGGCGAGTCCCAAGGATGGGACGAGCAACCGGAGTGTATAGTGAAATACATGAGGATTTCGAGCACCGCCGAAATGCGAGATCCCGAGCGCAGCAGATTTTTTCACAAGCTCTGAGAGCTATCGGACAGTGCGACCCTCGGCAGGGGAGAAGCTACTTAACGGGCTGTGCGATCGCGGCTCTGACCGAAGGTGGCATCCCTCATACGCTCGGAATAACTCAGCAAATTCGCATGCCGCCTCGCTTCCTCTCTTACGGGACTCTCAAAGGGCGGTTCCACAATGTTCGCTATCGTGGCGAAGGCACAGGCGTCGATGAGGCTGGGCGACTCCCCGTGGATAAAGGGCTTATCCGCGAGATAGTCGGCTATGGCGGCGAGGTCCCGTGTTCCAAAAGCATAGATCTCCTCGGCACTGTGGCGCCCCATGCCTTGGGCGTGCAATTGGCGGCGCACCACGCGCCGCGCGATGGGCGGCACGGTTTGACGCAGCAGCGGTGGCAGCCGTCCGAAGAACAGCTTACTCACGTTAGGCCAGTTGCGCTCATCTATCCAGCGGTTGTACACGATGACCCAGTACAAGTGCTCCTCGATCAAGGTCCGAAACGCGGCCGAGATCGCGCGCTGTTCGGAGCTTAATCGCGCATCCAGGTCGATGCCATGTTTTGCTTGGAGATAGTCGATGATCAAGGTCGAATCGCCCAGGCGCACCTCGCCGTCCTCGATGTACGGCCCTTTGCCCTTTGGCCCTTGACGGGGATTGGTGAATTCCACCACCCGGTAATCGAGCTTCGCCATGCGCAGAAAACACTCGAGCTTCATGCAAGAGGGGCTGATGTTGGGCAGTCCGAAAGCGCTCGGGAACTGGTAGAGCTTTATCATAGTGTGCCCTCGTGTTGTGGTACACCTTGGGCGTAACCCATATGCCACGTCCCGAAGAATGGCCTGTTATGCCGCTGTCGCGGGCCGGGTTCAAGCTTACGCCTTCCGGATTCTTTTCTCGCAATCCCGCGCTAAGTCCCATTTAAGATGGTAGACCCGCTGCGGTTTTCTGGTACAAGTACAAATGGCATCTATTTTGCGTTTTCCCGGGAACGCAGAATCGGTGAGGAAAAAACAAATGAGGTTTCGCATCCATGACTATTTTTTCCGGGCCGGATTTTTAAATACCGGCGACTGATGCAGGCAGCACCGGCGTGGAGCCCGGATCGCCTCACCGCATGGTCCCTCGAACAACGTCGGACCCTCGCTTTGCACGCCTACGAACAGGTTCCACACTATCGACGCGTGTTCAATGAGGTTGGCATACGCCCGGAACATTGCGATCGGCCCGAAGTGTGGGAGCGTCTTCCAACCCTGAATAAGCTCACCCTGCAACAAAATGCCCATATGCTCCTCGCAGGGGGGCGCGTTCCGAAATCGGCGTTTTGGGCGCATACCTCGGGATCGACAGGGCTTCCGCTCAGCGTGTTGCTGGACTCTAACGTAAACGCAGCGGCTTTCGCCATGTTTTGGCGCTGTTGGGAGAGCGGAGGTCACTGGCACATTGGTCAGCGGCAAGCCGCACGCAATGAAGGGCAAGTACTACACGGAGGGCTGGAAATACGTGCCGCTTATCCGCACCCTGCATTTATCGCCCACTCATATAACCCACGCGAACCTGCGCCTCGTTCACGATGCCATGACACGGTACCAACCTCGTTTTTTGCGCGGCTTCCCATCGGCAACCTATCTCCTATGCCGGTTATTACGGGAACACGGCTTGTCTTTGCATGTCCCCATGTTCGTGTCCGGTGCAGAGGTGTTGCTCGATTTCCAGCGCACCGAGATCAAGAAGACACTGGGAGCACGGATCTATAACCACTATACCCACTGGGAGCGCGCGGCTTCCATATTGGAGTGCGACGCCGGCGAGCTGCATTGCCAGGAGGATTATGGGCACCATGAGATCCTCGATGACCAAGGTAAGGCCGTGCCACCTGGGGTAGTTGGAGAGCTTGTGGTGACAAGCTTGCACAACCGGGCGATGCCCCTCATACGGTATCGCACCGGCGATATGGCGTCCTGGTCCTTGAAGAGTTGCTCGTGTGGCCAGTCATTTCCCGTGGTAGAGAACATCGCGGGGCGGCAATCGGACTATATCGTAAAGCCAGATAAATCCTTGGTGCCCGGTACCGCTGTAACGCTCGCGCTAGACGAGTGTGAACAAATCCTTTACTGGCAGATAGTACAATCGGAGCCCAGTGAGCTCGAGGTGCGCGTGGTTAAAGCGCCACACTATCGAGAGCCGGAGCACACCGATCGAATCGTGGTAAATCTGCGTAATTATGTCGGTGTCGACATGAAGATCCGGGTTCACTTCTGCCAAATCGAGGAGCTTGAACGCAACCCGATCGGCAAGGTCCGCTATTGTTACAATCGCCTTCCACAGGGCCAGCTGCGCAAGATCCAAGGCCTGCTTACTGAATGTGCCATTTCACAGGTGGCAAAAGTCTCATCCGGCTAAGTCCTAATCCATCCTGTCTGCGTTAGGGGACAGGTCACGCGTAGCATTTCGCTTAGTGCGCTTGGGCCGTCCCGAACGATGCCGAGAGATGCCGGTTCAATGCCGCACATAGACAGACGTCCGACCGTCCTTGTCGATCAGCAACACCTCATAGGGGTCTTTGCGCGGGCCCTCCATACCGGGGGAGCCCATAGGCATGCCGGGCACCGCCAATCCCTTGGCCTCGGGCTGCTCTGTCAGCAACCGCCGAATATCCTCCGCCGGTACATGGCCCTCGATGAGATAGCCGTCAACCACGGCCGTGTGGCAAGAGCCTAGCCCTAATGGCAACCCCAGTTTCTGCTTGTAGGGGATAACGTCGGGCACGTCACGGGCCGCGACGGTGAACCCGTTTGCCTCCACGTGCTTTCCCCATTTCGTACAGCAGCCGCAAGTTGGGCTCTTATAGACCGTGACGTCTTGTGCCAGCGCTATGCTAGTCCATGCCCATAGAATCGCTAGCCATAAACCCGCTTTGCTTGCCCATGTTTCTTTCATCGTTCTGGTCCTCCTTTGCTGTAATGAGAGTACTCCAGCCAGCCACTCACTTGCTGAATACGCCTATGTCGGCTTGGCCACGTGGTAGTGCTGCTGGTAGATTTTGATGAAGGCGAACACGCTCGCGATTAGTAACGGGCCCACCAAAAGACCGATGAAACCATAAGCCTGGATCCCACCCAAGATCCCTAGAAAAAGCAGCAAGGTCGGAAGCTGTGTTACCTCGCCGATCAACACCGGACGCAGCACATTATCCACCAAACTAACGACGAGCCCACCCCACAGAGCCAGTACAAGGGCCTTACCAATCGTTCCCTTAAGAAGCAAAAAGATCACGACCGGCAGCCACACCGAAGTCGCCCCCAGAAACGGGATCAAGGCCATGAAGGCTGTCGTGAACCCCAATAATACGGGAAACCCGATCCCCACGAAAGCGAAACCCGCCCCTGCCAGCACCCCTTGCACCAAGGCGGTGATGAAGATCCCGCGCACGACCGCGGATAAGGTTCGACCCAGACCTTGAACGATCTGCTCCTTGTTTTCCGGTTCCAGGGGCATTAGCTCAGCGGTCCACCAAACCATGCGTGTCCCATCCCGAAAAAAGAAGAAAAGGGCCATGATCAAGGCGACCACATTGAACAAGGTGAGCACCACGTTCTTCACCATACGCGCGCCGAATCCTGTGATCTCGTTTCCCAGCTCGCGTATGTTGTTGAGAACGATCTCCTCCAGGTCCAACTGCCCGATGGCGAGATACTCGCGGATCCCGCTCCAGACGCCGGCTAAGAATGGTGGGAGCTTGCTGGCCCAAGACCCACCGCTTTGCGCCGCCATCCACGACTTGGCGGCGGGGAACACCTCCGCCGCCTCCTTGACCAGCAGCCATACCGCAAAGAGCAAGGGTACGATGATAGTCACCAAGGCAAGTAACGTGCTCAGGAAAGCCGCTATGTTTCGGCTCGGGATAAGACCCGTGATGCGCACATAGATGGGATAAAAAATCAGGGTAAGCGTGATGGCGCTCATAAGGGAGGTAAAAAAGGGAGCCAACAAACCCACAAGCTGATACAGAAGCAGCAAGAACACACCGAAGAAAAACAACCGCGATAGCAGTCGCTTGCTTATCGCAATGGGTTTCTGGGGTGCTATCGGGAGCTCTGACATTGAATGCCGATGAAGCGGACAACATGCGTGCGCCTTTTTGGCGCGCGCTCAGTGTGAAAAGTATAACAGCGTGAGCAATCCGAAGGCGATTCGGTAATATCCGAATACGCGGAAACTATGGTTGGCTACGAAGTGCAGGAGGCCCTTCACGGCCAACAACGCGCTGATAAAAGATGCCAGAAAGCCAAACGCGAAGATCGCGACATCCTGTGAACCCAGCGCTTGCCAACCCTTGGCCAAGGCGTAGAGCGTCGCCGCCAGCATGGTGGGGATGGCGAGAAAGAATGAAAACTCCGTGGCGGCCTGTCGCGACAGGCCGAACACCAGTCCGCCGATGATGGTCGCCCCAGAGCGGGAAGTGCCAGGGATTAGCGCTAAGGCCTGGACGCAACCGATTTTAAGCGCGTCCACCCAGCGCATCTCATCGACAGTGCATATCTTGGGCAGACGTTCTCGGCGCTCGATAAAGAGTATCGCCAGTCCCCCCACAACCAGGGCGATCGCCACCTTCACCGGATGGAACAAGTGTGTCTTGATCGCCTCATGAAATAGAACGCCTAAGCAGGCGGCCGGCATAAACGCAAGGAGCAAATTCAGAACAAAGGCTCTGGCGGCCTGGCCACCGCGAGTGATCTCCACCGTCACTTGCGTGATCTTGCTGCGGTAATGCCAGCACACCGCGAGGATGGCGCCTAGCTGGATGAAGATCTCAAAGGTCTTCGCTTTTTCCGAATCGAGCCCGAGCAGATTGCCCGCGATGATCAAGTGACCGGTGCTGGAGATGGGGAGGAATTCCGTCAGGCCTTCGATCAGCCCCATGAGCAGGGCGGCGTAAGACGGAAATTCGTTCACTCAAACACAAAGATCAGAGGAAGAAGGGCCTATTGTTGCACGACACAGCGCCGACCGCGAGAGTTGCGCCCCAAAGATACCGGCAGACCTTCTAAGCGCTGTACTAAAGGATCTCTGGATTAATTCAGAGGTTCCGGCGGCATAGAGAGGTGCTGCCCATGCTTTAAGCACGAAAAAAGACTAAGGCGACGCTCCCAGCAGGCGCCCCTCCAGCGAACGCTTGTTCTTCACCACCTTTGACAGGCTCTCTTTATCGATCAGCAAATAGGCAAACCCGCTGTCTCGGATCGCGGAATAGATCTTTCCATCATACTCCACCTCCACCGCGCCGATGCCGCTATTCCAATCGCTGCCAGAAAGTGAGTAAAAGCCGCTCCACTCCGCGCGATGCGCCTCGTCCGAGCTGAAGGGCAACACGCTGGCGCTTTCCTCAAAGCTGATCGCGACCCAGTCTTCACCCGCATCGATCGCGATCCCGGGGGTGCCCTCTTCTACCACGATTTCATCGACCGTACTGTCACCCTGGGTGATCAACTTCCCATTGGTGATGGTGGATCCTCCGGAGACGTCACTGCGGTACAAAACGATAGGCTCGGCTAATGTAGTGTCCCTTAAATAACTTTACAGACTTTCCAGTGATTGCTATGGTCTCGCTCATGCCGAACACCCGCGTGGCGATCAAGTTGCAGCCGGCTGAACGCACGCAGCTGGAGACCTGGGGATCCGCACACGGAACTCCGCAACAGGTGGCGCTGCGCTGCCGGATTATCTTGGGCGCCCTGGCGGGTCAGAACAATGTGTCGATCGCCGAAGAACTCGGCGTAAGCCGGCCCACCGTGCAAC
>JBOIEG010000549.1:0-1859 GCA_050740915.1 Gammaproteobacteria bacterium
ACCCGCAGGCCAGATAGCTGTCCTCTCGCGCACAGTCCTGGCTCGGATTCTGCGCCTCGATAGGCGCACTGGAATCTCGGCCAAGGAGGATCTGACGGCGCCTCCACAGACCTGCCGAAAGGACACAGATAATCCAGGCGCTCGCTTCCCCGCGATCAGCGTATACCCGCGGCAGCGAGTATCATCAACATTTTCTTTTACCAGCAGTCTGCTGCCGTGAGCGTTCCACCCGTGACGCCTTTAGCGCCGACTTGGTTTAGGGTGTAGGTGCCGCACGGATCGCCGGCCTGGGCGCCGGCCGGTGCGGCGTTTAACGCGAACGTGCTCGCCGTCAGGGTCGGAAGCGTGAGAGTATAGTTGGCGGTGCCGGTGCGGGGGGATTGGTTGAAGAGCGGAGCCGTACCAATCGCGAGCGCCACGCTGGCGCTGTTCTGATCATATCGATTCGCTTCGGTGAAGTTGCGCTCCAAGAGCTGCGCAAGCTCTGTGAGATCGGCCTTCGCTTGTCCTCGCCGCGACTTTCGCACAGAATCTTGGTACGCCGGATAAGCGATAGCCGCCAGGATCCCAACGACGGCCACCACGATCAAGATCTCGATCAGGGTGAAGCCGCGCCGGCGTCGCATCGGGTTCATCGGCGGGGTGCTCCATCCCCGGCCCGCTGTGAGGCCAGTGAACGCGGAATTGGTGTCATCGACGCGAGATCCCATCTCTAAACATCCTCCACTGGGAGAAGATCCCGTGTCGCGCGGGTAATCCGCGCGACACGGTGCAGCAAGGCATCGAGCGCCTTGCATCACTGTTTCAACTCCCGCCAGGAGATACGCTCGGCATAGCCCGCTCCGGCATTTTCGACCGTGCGCTCGATATTTCCGGTGGAGCCGCTGCTGAACTTATACTCCTTGTCGTCATCCTTGCCTGTGCCCGCAACGACTCCGGGCCGAGCGCAGATGCCTTCCTTGCACCTCTTGCCGCTCGGAGGCACTACGCGCTTTTCCACCGTCCCATCGCCGTCGAAATCGGCTGTTATGGTCTGCTGGACATAGTCGTCTTGGTTAAACTTCCCATCTTGATCGAGATCGAAGAGAGGCTCGTCGAGCTGTCCGCCGGTGGCGGCATCGAGCTCCATCAACCACCCGGTGCCACCGAAATCGCAGGGATCCACAGAGGGTACCAGCGTCGTGAAGACGATACGGCCGTTACGAAGGATCGATTCGGTGACCTGCTTCTCACCCTTATTGTCGAGCGGCGTTACTCCCTTGTTGACGAGGTCCATGTACCAACCCAATTTGCTTGTCCAATTGACGGTTTTTTTTGTCGCTACCCTCAGATCATATGAAAAACCGTCGAAGGTTTCGGAGACCTCTTTGAGGATCACCTGCTCCACGAGCTTGTCCCTGCCAAACGCTGTGAAGCTGGTTGCGTTCTTATCCCAGATCCCATAGAAGCTCTGGGTGGTTTGACCGGTAGGGCTTGCGTCCCCCGATTCGAAGTACTTTCCGGTGCCGAAATACACCAGGAAGCCGTTCGGAAGGGCGTGTCCTTCCGGTAAGCCTGCATGAATTCCGCTGAGGTTCTTGATATCGTCAGTTGCTGCTTTAGGAGTGCAGGAAGGACAGCTGATGGTAGCCGCAAAGATACGGGCGGGTACACCCGCACATGCCGATCCCCTCGAGCAGGTTCATCGGCGCTTCGAGGGCTCGGCGCAGGACTCGCGAGCGTCTCTCGCCCATCCCTGAGGCGCTGTGGGCTTCGGCGGTGGGATTGGCCAGAGAGCATGGCCTCCACAAGACCGCGGGGGCGCTGCGGCTCAACTATTACACGCTCAAGAAGCACCTCGAGTCCGCCGACGGCCAAGC
>JBOIEG010000550.1:0-4667 GCA_050740915.1 Gammaproteobacteria bacterium
CGAGGACATCATCAAGAAGATCGAGCGGGCGCGGGTCAAGATGGAGCAGATCAAGCCCGGATCCACCCTGCCCCGAGGGAAAAAAGAAGGCGGCTTAACTGTAAGTTATTTAAGGGACACTACACTACACTACACTAGATGTGCCAAAACAACGCATTGATGAAGTGCGAGACATTATCAAGAGCCACCATCCCGAAGTCGAGGATCACGGAATAGACCCGACGATTCCCCGGTTTCCTTGAAAAGACAGTGGTTGGGAGCCGCAGTTTCTCTAGACAATATTGACACAACGTAAAATCCTTTCCTGCTTTCCGGGTTTATAGCGTAGGCACATCGATGACTATTTCACCGGTTGTTCTTGCTGGGGGAGGAGGCACGAGGCTGTGGCCTTTGTCTCGGGAGCACTACCCTAAGCAGCTTCTAAAGATCCTCGGCGAATACACCCTATTGCAGCACACCCTGCTACGTCTGAAGGACTTTCCCGGCAACGCTGCAGCGGAAAAAGCAGAGCAGATCCTGGTGGAGCAGCCGGTAATCGTGTGCAACGAGATCCACCGCTTTCTAGTGGCGGGGCAAGTGGAAGCGCTCGCGGTGAGACCGCAAAAAATCGTGCTGGAGCCTACGGTCCGCAATACCGCGCCCGCATTGACGGTAGCGGCACTCTCATTGCGGGAAGCGAACGCAGACCCGATCATGCTGGTAATGCCTGCGGATCATGTCATAGGGGATGTTGCACTGTTCCAAAGGGCCGTATTGAGGGGTTATCACTATGCGCACAAAGGGTTTGTGAATACCTTTGGGGTAGTTCCGACAGCGCCCGACACGGGTTATGGATATATCCGCTTGGGTAAGGCGATCGGATCGGAAGAAGACCTGAAGGGCCAGAAACCCGCACCCAAGGAGCTAGACGCGTTCGTTGAAAAGCCGGATGTGGCAACTGCAAAGTTCTATTTCGAAACAGGTAATTACGTGTGGAACAGCGGGATCTTCATGCTGAAGGCTTCAGTATGGTTGAAAGCAATCGGCAAACATAGGCCGGAAATCCTGCAAGCTTGTGAGCGATCATATGCGAGCGGTACCGTCGATGGTGGGTTTTTCCGTATAGGAAAAGAAGCTTTCGAGGCGTGCCCTTCTGATTCCATAGACTATGCCGTGATGGAAAGGATTTCTGGCAAAGGAGGCGTCAAATCATCAGTAATAGCTTTGAACGCGGGGTGGTCGGATCTCGGATCGTGGTCGAGTTTGTGGAATGTTGCGGAAAGAGACGGCAGCGGGAACGTGGTCAACGGGGACGTCTGCGTTATCGACTCGAACGATAACGTCTTAATTTCAGAGCACCGCTTGGTCGCGGCGCTAGGGTGCGACAACCTCGTCGTTATCGAAACAGCCGACGCTGTTTTAGTGGCCCCAAAGGATAGGGCGGAGGAAGTAAAGCGGGTCGTGGAATGGCTCAAGACTAAGGGCCGTGAGGAGCGACTAATGCACCGTTGCGTCTGGAGGCCATGGGGCTTTTATGAAGCAGTAGATGCCGGTGATAGATTTCAAGTGAAGCGGATCACGGTGAATCCAGGTCACTGCTTGTCGCTGCAGATGCACCATCACCGTGCAGAACACTGGGTGGTGGTTAAAGGCACCGCGAGCGTAACTCGCGGTGAGGAGCAATTCTTACTCTCCGAGAATCAGTCGACCTATATCCCGGTTGGCGTGAAACACAGATTGGAGAACCCGGGAACCATTCCTTTGGAGTTGGTTGAAGTGCAGTTCGGTTCGTATCTGGGGGAGGATGATATCGTTCGGTTTCAGGATACATACAACCGTATTTAGTAACAGTGCCCGAGCGAGAACTAAGCGCTTGGGCGCGTAAAAGGGAGCCGATTTCGTCGTTTGATTTGGCTTGAGCGAAAAGCGGCGTATGCAAAGATTTTTCAGCCATGTTCTCTGGGAGGCGATGAGTCTTTTCACGGCCACTGTATTACCATTCAGCATCATTTTGATGTTATCCGCCTGCACGAGCCCTGCAAAACAGAGTGTTTCAAAATCGGACGTTTACGGTGAAGCTTTGGCAGGGGGGCGTAAGGGGGAGCTTGAGCGTTTGTTGCGAGATAAACTTTCCATCTGGCAGGGGGTGCGGTACCGATTCGGCGGAGAATCTTCGCGTGGAGTCGATTGCTCGGCCTTTGTGATGAAAGTATATGAAGAGCTCTTTGGGATCCCCCTGCCAAGGACAAGTGCAGAGCAGGCAGTCTTAGGATACCGCGTATCCGAGGCGGAGATCGAAGCCGGCGATTTGGTTTTTTTCAAAACCCCATCGTATCCGTATCACGTGGGGATCTATCTTAGTGCTGGAGAGTTTGTCCACGCCTCCTCTTCGCTTGGGGTTGCCGTTGCGAACCTGCGTTCTGGGTACTGGCACCGATACTTTTGGACCGCCAAGCGGATCCCGTTCCTGTGATAAACGCCATTCGCGTTCGGTACGAGGTTTCTGGGCCCAGCTAGGTTATCGGTGAATGCTCGCGCGGGATTGTGCAACCCCGGATCGGGCCGTACAATAGGTTTCACATTCGTAGGACTGGCTTAAGCGAGGATCCCCGTTAGTCGAGAGTATCTGCTCAGCCATGATATCGAGTCCAGAAATAGAAGACGAAACCGGAAGAGTGTTTTTGCCCGAAGCAGGGCTGCCGGCGGTGGAGCTAAAGGGGTCTGTGTTCACCCTGACCGTCGTTCGTATACAAAGCCCAGAGCTGGATGCCGTTGAGACGCAATTGAAAGAATGCCTGGCTCAGGGACCGCGGTTTTTTGAAGATGCCCCCGTTGTCGTTGATCTAGAGCCGCTAAAAAGCAAAGACAAACGGCCCGATTTACTCAAGCTGATAACGTTGCTCCAGACGCTACGGTTAATACCGGTGGGGGTGCGCAACGCGTGCCCTGATCAACGGATGGAAGCCGTTAAGGGGGGGATAGCCATCATGCAGGGGGGTGCGATCCAGGATTTGCCTCCAGGGGGGAGAGTCGAGAATAATGCCCTAAAAGTAGAAAACGATCCCCCAATGCAGATCCAACGGGGGCGAACGAAGGTTGTCAGAAAGACAATACGTTCTGGCCAACAAGTATACGCAGCGGGAGGTGATCTCATTGTGTTGGCTTCCGTGAATGCCGGGGCTGAAGTCGTAGCCGACGGCCATATTCACGTTTATGCGCCGCTGCGTGGGCGCGCGCTCGCTGGTGTAATGGGGGATGCTCAAGCAAGGATTTTTTGTCAATGTATGGAAGCAGAGTTGGTTGCGGTAGCCGGGCATTATCAAATATATGAAGAGGGGGTGCCCAGTGATCTCCACCGAAATCCGGTACAGGTCTACCTTGAAGAGGAGCGACTTAACGTTGTGCCCCTGGTGGCCTCCGAGCACTAAGAAAAACAGGGCTGTTGGTTTCATGAGTTTTTTGAGGAGCAAGGGTTGAGCAAAGTAATCGTGGTTACCTCTGGCAAGGGCGGCGTCGGGAAGACCACAACGAGCGCGAATGTTGGGACTGGGCTTGCCCAGCGGGGGTATAAGACTGTTGTGATCGATTTCGACGTCGGACTGCGCAATCTTGACTTGATCATGGGTTGCGAAAGACGTGTTGTCTATGATTTTGTCAACGTATTAAACAGCGAAGCGAATCTCAGACAAGCGCTGATCAGAGACAAGAACTGCGACAATTTGTTCGTTTTGCCGGCCTCTCAAACTCGTGACAAAGAAGCGTTGACCCGCGAGGGCGTGGGCAAGGTGTTGGATGAGCTCAGAGGTGGCTACGATTTTATCGTTTGTGACTCGCCCGCCGGTATCGAGATGGGGGCGATCATGGCGCTGTACTTCGCGGATGAAGCCTTGGTCGTGACGAACCCGGAGGTGTCTTCGGTTCGCGACTCTGATCGCATGTTGGGGATATTAGCTTCCAAGTCGAAGCGCGCCGAGGAAGGTGGGGATCCGATCAGAGAGCATTTGGTGATCTGTCGTTTTGATTCCCGACGTGCGCATATAGGAGAGATGATCAGTATTGAAGATGTGCAAGAGCTTTTGGGGATCCCGCTCCTAGGGGTTATCCCAGAATCCGAAAGTGTGCTTCACGCATCCAACGCGGGTGTTCCGGTCATCCACGACAAGAAGAGCCTAAGTGGCCAGGCTTACCAAGATCTCGTTGCAAGATTGCTCGGGGAAGAGCGTGAGATGCGCTTCGTAGATCGTGAGAAGAGAGGATTTTTGAGTCGGCTTTTTGGGACGTAATACCTATGTCTATCTTGGATTATTTTGTTCGCGGACAAAAAACCTCGGCTTCCGTAGCGAAAGAACGGCTGCAGATCATACTGGCGCGAGAGCATTCCGATCGGAGCGGGCCGGATTATCTACCTGCCCTGAAGCGCGATCTGCTACAGGTGGTTTCCAAGTATGTCGATATTGATCTGGATCAGATCCAAGTCACTGTCGAAACAGAGGGCGATTGCGAGATCATTGAACTCAACATCGTGTTACCGGAGTCGCCTGCAGAAGCGAGGAGCGCCGCGAGCTATACATAGCGACTTAAATAATGGCGCATAGTCGTGCCAATTGTTTATTTGGCCTTGCCCAGAGTCTGAAGCGCTCGGACACGGCATTCATGATGTCGTCGAGGGTTGGGAAGTGCCGATTGTG
>JBOIEG010000551.1:0-1348 GCA_050740915.1 Gammaproteobacteria bacterium
CGAGGACATCATCAAGAAGATCGAGCGGGCGCGGGTCAAGATGGAGCAGATCAAGCCCCGATCCACCCTGCCCCGAGGGAAAAGAAGGCGGCTTAACTGTAAAGTTATTTAAGGGACACTACACTAGGTAAGCCTCGACATCCGCGATGCCGATGCGGACAGGCTTCGCTCCGTCCTGCAGCAGTTTGACGGCGGCTTTGCGAAGGATCCTTGAGAGCTGCTGCTCAAACGTGCGCCTGCCGGCTTCGCGCGCGTAGCCCTCTACGACTTGCCTGAGCGCCGCCTTGGAGATCTGCACTCGATTTTGGCGCACCCCCGCACTGTCGCACAGTCTTGGCCACAGGTGCTTTCTGGCGATCGCAATTTTCTCGTCGGTCATATACCCGGCGAGGCGAATAACTTGCATGCGGTCTAGCAACGCAGTCGGGATGGTGTCTGGCTGGCTGGCGGTGCAGATGAACAACACCTGCGAGAGATCGAAGGGGAGATCGAGATAGTGATCCCAGAAGCGCGAGTTTTGCTCGCTATCGAAGGCTTCCAGTAACGCCGATGCCAGCTCACCGGAGGCGCCCAAACTATCGACATCCCTCAGCAGCAACACGGGGTTAGCGATGCCAGCTTGACTTAACACCTGGACCAAGCGGCCGGGCGTTGTTCCCCACTTGCCCTTGAGTTGCTCCTCACCGCGCAGCCCGGCGACACTCAGGCGATAAAACGCACGGCCTAAGGCTTCGGCGATCGCCTTCGCGATGGTCGTCTTGCCCACCCCGGGCGGCCCGACCAAGAGCACCGCTGGGCCTGCTATTCGTCCCTTGAAGATGCTTAAGGCGAGAAACTCGACGATGCGTGTCTTTACATCATCCAGCCCTTCGTGGTTGCGGTCGAGGACGGCCCGAACCCGATCCAACTCGATCCTGTCCTCGCAGCATCGCCCCCAGGGCAGCGAAGTGATGACATCGAGGTAGCGGCAGCTTGCCGCATGCTCGGGGGATCCGCTTTGCATCAGCGCCAAACGCTGCAGCCGCTCCTCGACGCGCTCGCGCACAAGCTCCGGGACGACCAGCACCTCTAGCCTCCTTCGATACTGAGCCAGCTCCAGGACAATGTGCTCCGCACTCGGAGTGCTTGCGTGCAGTGGCCTTGCCGGTGGGAGCAGGGGCTTATGAATTTTCGCCATGTCTCGCGCGCTTAATCGAAGTAGCTATAGCGGTATCCTGAAAGCTAGTGTAGTGTCCCTTAAATAACTTTACAGACTTTCCAGTGATTGCTATGGTCTCGCTCATGCCGAACACCAGCGTAGCGATCAAGTTGCAGCCGGCTGAACGCACGCAGCTGGAGACATGGGGAT
>JBOIEG010000552.1:0-7384 GCA_050740915.1 Gammaproteobacteria bacterium
CACAGCCCAACAGATTTTTTGATACCCAAAATTTCGGACCTATAGAACGTAACTTTATTCCAAGTAATGAATCAGATGCATAAATACGCCTCAGATCAGTACCCACAAATTCTGCGGAGGAGGCAAAATAAAGAATCCCCCACCGCTCCTTCAGATCGCTTAACCCTCTGCGTACAGGGGTGGTTTCGCCAACACCCCTAAGGCATTGACCCGTCTGACTAAATAACAATTATGTCCGTAGCAGCTGTCAAAGTCGGGTTCGGCGCCATCGGGTGTTTGGGCGCTGTTTTGTCGGAACCCGATGAAGCCGGTTCCGACCTACAAAACCGCAACTCAATATCGACAATCTTCTCGCCACAGACCGAGCGCTAGCGTTCGTTCCGATAACGGCCGAATGTCCAGTGCAGATTAAGCCCTTCCGGATTGCCGGCGGGCCCGTTGTGGAAAGCGGGTAGAACATCGTATCTCAGCAGGAACTCAATCAGCTTTGCCCTTAATTGCGGATCCGCGATTTCACCTGCGACACACTGGTTGGATGGCAAAAGCGCCAGGAATAGCGAGTCACTCTCGCTGAACACGGACATCAAGGTAGATATTTCCCCTGAAAAATAGTCATCTAATCCCCTGCGGATAGTTTGGACATCTGTCGCGACCGGGAGGATCTGCTTGTCCGCTTTCGCTTTCGCTTCAGCACGCTTTTCTTCTGTTAAGCTTTGCCTCAGCGCTGCAAGCGCGGGGATGAGATCCTGGTAAGTTTCACGCTCGGCGCGCGGGATCCCTTCCAAAACATTAAGCAGACAAGGAGGATCCTCGATCGCGGCCAGCACTGCCGCCCTCAAGGCCCGATTGGGCGCATGGATAAGCTCGGCGTCGGCTGTGGCCGGCGCCGTATCGGGAGTGTTCCAAATAAAGCAGCCGCCCGGCACTAATGCGTGCGCGAAACTGCGAAAGGGAACAGGCAAGACCTCGGGCGGGACCAGGTGTAGCACCATACTGGCGTATAGAATATCCACGCTTCGATCGGGGATCAGGTTTGAGAGCAGGCTTACTGACCCCCTACCGGGTCCCTTTAGAGAGTAAAACTCAATGAACGGAAATCGATTCAGTAAAGCATATGCCTTAGCGAACCAGCCTGAGGGGAAATCGAACAGTTGCAAGCGGAAACTAATGCCGAAGCGTTGCATTCGCTGCAGCAATCCCTTGGCGTTTAGCCCCTTTATCAATTCCAGCGTGGCCATACCGGTTCCTGTACCGTAATCGGCTAGGGTTATCCTGCTCTTTCCCTCGATGCGGACTTTCTCTAGCCGCTGCTCAAATTCCTCCAGTACCGCTGCAACCAACACGCTCGTGCTGTGGTAACACCATCTTCTCGGTCGCGTGAGATCTCCGCCCTCGAATAGGAACCGATGCAAAGCCTCGCCATCCGCGGTGTCCTCTGCTCCGTCTGGCTGCCATTGCCGCTCGTCGCGACCTACGGCGGGAGCGCCAGGAAGGAAGAGTATGGAATCCTTGGTCTTAAAGTGATTTAAGCTAATCGCGACGAACGGCAAGCGCGAGGGATATACCCGCTGCTGACAGCTAATGGCCCGGAAACCCGCCTCTTCCGTTAAAGCCATGTAGGCTTCGAAATCGACCGGGTATTGATTGGAATAGCCGTGGTAGGTATCAAACGCGGTCGCATGCGTCTTGCCATTGTATTTCGCTGCCACAGAGGGCTCGACATTATGGGCTTCGATAACGATTAAACCGTGATTTTGTATATAGGGCAGCCATTTTCCAAAGTGCTCTACGAGATTTTGTTCCAGATAATTGTTCAAAATGGCATTACCTTTCTCATCGGCGAATGCTCCAGAAGAACGGATCATCCTTTTTTCGGCGAGATCGCTATCAGCCGGTTCGAGATAACGCCTGTTATGGTCTATGAACGCCCTAATATGCAGACCCTCGCAGATGTCTATTCCTTTCTGTTTTAATGCTTCCGCGAAGTGATCCGGATCGCTCACATCGCCGAAGAGGATCAGGTTCGGTACGCCCGCCTGCTGTAAGCGTGCGGCGGCGACCTCTCGCGCTTTTCCATTGTAATCCGTCCCGATCATCCGCAAGGGGTAGTCATTAAGACATCGTCCCCGCAATGTTCGAGTGCACACGACTTCGTATATCCTTTGCAACCAAGCTCCGTCACCACATCCCATGTCCGCGACGAAACGCGGCTGGCCTCCCAGGGGCTCATTGTTAAATATATCCAGTATGATCTTGTCCGAGTCCTCGAAATAGGGTCGATGCGCGACCCCGCTTGCCAGCACGTTTAAAGTCCGATCAACATGGGTTTCTTTCTGATTGGGGTCAACGTGGGTTACGTTTTGCGCCCCGTTAAATATCAGGTTAGGGAGCTTACAGAACAAGGGATAGTAGGATAATGTCAATCCATAGTGCAGGGAAAACTGGCATGCTACCTTTCCGAGTTGCGTGAATGAGCAACGATCTCCGCCTCTCACAATCCACCCCAGATAATGAAGAAGCTCCAAGAGGGGATACCAGGCATCGTCAGGAAGCGAGGAATTATCCGTAAGAAAGTGATCGCCGTCCAATAAGCTGCGCATCTTTGCGCAGATAATCAAGGGACCGGCCAGCATGCCATCTAAATGAGCACTGATGACCTGAAATAGCCCTGGATCTCTCCTCCTATCGTGTGCTTCAGATAAGCCCCAGCCACCAACCGCCTTCTCCACCAAACGCGCAAATTCCGCGGCACCTGCACCGTCCAGTTTATCCTTGCTTCCCAAGTAGTCCTCTAAAGCCACGCCGGAATATAGGAATCGCCCCACATCCGTATACAGGTCAAACGCTTGTGAGGCTAAGTGACCCTTCACCGTGAGCTCGAACTGCATGCTGTCGGTGGCCGGCGGCCCCGTGCGCACTATCCAGCCCTGAAGGGCCAAACACCGAAGAGCCACGTGCAAATAGCCCGGGTTGCAGGGAAAGTTTTGGCGCAAATCACGCATGGATAGCCGCCGCTCCCGCACCAATACATCGAGCAAACCTTGCGTTTGTACGGCCGCGATGGTAGCGCCCAGCACAATACCATCGTGGTGCAGGAAAAGGGTGCGAAGCAGCACTGGAGCCGAGCACGAAATGTGGGTTAGAGGCGCCTCGGCAGCGCTTCGTTCAGGGACGATGGGCATGCGGTTTTGCAGGGAGCAATCGTTTTTTGGATTAATGCTACCAATACTGCCTTGTCGGCGTCCACCCGCAGTGCTCAGGTCCTCTAGAACCTCTCGCGCATACCGATTGTACCCGCGAATTTTAGCTGATAGCATGCAAAACTGCTTACGTTAGCCCGGCGTCGTGCATGCTTCTGACGCTGTCGACGCGGTGTAACAAAGAGAACAATCCGTCTTCGCTTTCGTCATTCAGGGTGGAAGCGGGTAACCCCACGGCCAAATGATTTCGTATAAGAACACCTCGCCGCTGAGGATCATCATCACCCTGGCCGCCATCGCCAAAGCGGCGCTTATCCCCTCGCCCCTGGCCCATGCCGAACCACCGACCGAGTCGGGCATTGCGATCGGCGATTTCGCTTTGTTGGACCAGGACGGGCGATTTCATCGCCTATACCAAAACTCGGACGCCAGGTTCGTCGTCCTATTCGTGCACGGCATCGGATGCCCGATCGTGCGCAATAGCTTAGCTACTCTGAAGAACCTCCGCACGCGCTATGCCCAGAAAGGGGTGAGATTTTTTCTCATAAACGCCAACCCCCAGGATGACAGAGCCGCGTTGAAACATGAGGCCACCCTCTACGATATCGATTTCCCGATCCTAAAAGACCAGAGCCAGTTGGTTGCCGAAAGCCTAAGCATCAAACGCACGGCAGAGGTCATTCTGATCGATACCCGGGACTGGACGATCCGCTACCGTGGCCCGATCGATGATCGCTTGCATTACGAGATCCAGAAAAAGACCGTTTCCCGCCGATACTTGCAGGACTCTTTGGACGCATTGCTGGATCACAGGCCGATCGCAAGCCCGCAACTGCCGGGCGTGGGATGCTTGATTCACACCGGCGACACGCCTCAACAGCCGCCTTCCTTCGCACGCGAGATCGTTCCCCTGCTGCGCGAGAAATGCATTATTTGTCATCGCCCTGACGGCGTCGGTCCCTGGTCAATGAATAGCTACCAGACGGTGCGCGGCTGGTCCGCCATGATGCGGGAAGTCGTGATGAACAAGCGCATGCCTCCGTGGCACGCGGACCCGTCTATCGGGGAGTTTTCTCCCAATCTCTCCTTGAGCGTCGCTGAACAAAAGGCCTTAATACGCTGGATCGACGCCGGGGCACCGCGGGGCACAGATACGGATCCCCTATCCACAACCCCCATCGCGCCAGCAGGCGAGTGGCCTTTGGGCACGCCGGACCTGGTCATCGATATTCCCGAGCAACACGTTCCGGCGCAAGGGGTGATCCCTTACCGCTGGTTAAAGCTGCCGGTACCGCTAGCCTCGGATAAGTGGGTTCGAGCCGTGCACCTGAAACCGAGCAATCGCGCGGTGCTGCACCACGGTTTCGTTCTGGTTAAGTACCCTAAACACGCGAAAAACCGCGAGCCAAGATGGCTAGAAGGGCGAAACGGCTTTTTCGCGGCCTATGTGCCCGGTTTCGACGCCCTGCCTTTCCCCGAGCGTTCAGGGCAGTTCTTGCCGGCGGGTGCGACTCTGCTATTTCAATTGCATTACGTGCCAATCGGCCGTGAGATGGCTGATAAGCCTCGATTAGCGCTTTATTTTCACGCCACGCCTCCGTCTAGGGAATATAGGGTAGCGAGTGCCACTAACATGGCGATCAGAATTCCGCCGCATGCCCCGGCTCACGAGGAAAGTGCCGAGGCGAGCGTTGCCGAGGAGGGCTTGCTGCATGCGTTCTACCCCCACATGCATTATCGCGGCAGCCGTTTTCAATACCAGGCCATCTATCCCGACGGACGTTCCGAGGCACTGCTATCGGTCCCCAATTACAATTTCAACTGGCAGACGGTATATAACTTAAAAAACCCTAAGCCGTTGCCCTCGGGCACTAAGATCATCATTCGCGCGATCTTCGACAACTCCGCACGCAATCCAGCTAACCCGGATCCCTCCCGTGAGGTGCGCTGGGGACTGCAAAGCGCAGACGAGATGCTAGTGGGTTATTTCATGTATAGCACCCAGCGAAAACATAAAAAGCCTCAACCCGGGGCCAAGCAAACGGGGCTTGTGCAAAGGGATCCCTATCCCAATTAGGGCACTTCGATGATAGGGTACCTGTTTCAAATAGGTAACTGTTTGAAACACGAGCAAAGCAAAAATCGCATTTTTTGCTCTGCGATGCGAAAATTCCACGGATGGAGTGTTTCGAAGTGGCCATGAGTCGCCCACCTTACCGCGATCTCAGAAATTCTCCCGAAGCTCAAGAATCCTTAGCATAGGGCAAGTAGCGCTTAAGCGAGTAAATGGGCTTTTCAAACAGGTGCCATATGCTCATCGCCATCACGAGGGATAAAACGAAACTGCCCACAACGGCATCGGTATGATCGGAGAAAGGAAGATCGACAGGGAATCGCTGGTAAATATCCAAAGCCAACAAATGAACGAGATATAGGGTGTAGCTCATAGCGCCGAAATAGACGAACGGCTTGCGAGTCAAAATCCGGGCGAGCACATGCCTATCGTCGATCGACCATAGTCCCCAAATAAAAAATCCCATCGCCATGGCAATAGGGGTTTGAAAATTGGACGTTGTAAACTGCAAAAACCCATTCTGCCGAAGCTGAAACTCGGTGATGATCAAACCCACCGCGGCGCTCGCCGCCAAGGTCACGGTCCAAGACGGCGACAAGGAGCTTAAGGATTTCTTGTGCTCCCAACACGAAAACAGGCATCCCCAAATAAAGTATTCCGCGCACACCGGCAATAGGGTGCCGAAGAACGACCTGGGAAACACCGACATCAACCAGAGCCGTGCCGCGATGCTCGCAAGCAGCACGACAAACAACAGGACAGTCCGGTAGCGAACGGAAGTGAGGTATAACAGGATGGGGTAGAGGACATAGAATTGCTCTTCTACGCTGAGAGACCATAAGTGCATGGACTCTTGGCGCCAGCCTTGAACAAACCAGTTCTCGAAAGCCGCTGAGGGGGCGAGGCTCGCAATGAATAGCTTTATATTGAGAAGATAGGTGAGGTAATATGCGGGATACGACAGTGAGCCCATGGCTATCAGCAAGCCCACCACCAGATAATACGCCGGGCAGATCCGTAGGATCCTCCGCAGGTAAAAGGTCTTTAGTCGTGTCGCTACGCTCGGTGCATCGGCTGACAACAAGACATTCGTTATCAAAAAGCCGCTCATCACAAAAAACACCGGCAGGGCGTAACCGAGGTATCCAACGCTTAGCGGATTAGGCGCGTAATGGGTTGCGAAAACCATCAAAAATAAAACGAAGCGAAGCCCGTCTAATTGCTTTTTTCGCATTTTTTAGTCTTTGTCTTACGAGCGCTCGTTTGCCTTATGCGAACTTTTCTTCCTCCCCTCTAAGCGGCTGACCACAGACAGGGTGAGAGGGTAATCGTGCGCAGACGGGAACTATTGATCGGCTCCATATTAAGCGCCATCGGCCTGTCGCTGCGGGTTTTCGCTAAACCTAAATCCGAGGCGGCGCTTCAGGAGATCGAGAAGATCCATCGATCCGAGGAACAATGGAAGCAAATTCTAACGCCGCAGCAATTCCTCGTGCTGCGACAAGAGGGCACCGAGCCGCCTTTCTCCAGCCCCTTAAACGACGAGAAGGGCCAAGGCATCTACCTATGCGCGGGCTGCGAACTGACGCTTTTTAGTTCCGAAACCAAGTATGAAAGCGGCACCGGCTGGCCGAGTTTTTTCGACAGCATAGCCGACCACCTCGGCGCCAAGCTCGACTTCAAGCTTATCCTACCTCGAACCGAGTATCACTGCGCGCGCTGCGATAGCCACCAGGGCCACGTGTTTGACGATGGCCCCCCACCGACCGGTAAGCGCTGGTGCAATAACGGGGTGGCGCTTAAGTTTATCCCGAAAACATAGACCCCGGTAACGCCCTAAGGGGCATTCGTCCGCACTACTTTGTGGCGCATCGAATTCGCCTGAACGACGGGCGTCCTTTAGCGGACACACACCCCATCAGCGTGATCGTATGTTGACCTTGTAGTCGAGCTCGGCGCGCTTGTCCGCATAGGCGGTTGCTAACTAGTGTAGTGTCCCTTAAATAACTTTACAGTTAAGCCGCCTTCTTTTCCCTCGAGGCAGGGTGGATCCGGGCTTGATCTGCTCCATCTTGACCCGCGCCCGCTCGATCTTCTTGATGATGTCCTC
>JBOIEG010000553.1:0-1994 GCA_050740915.1 Gammaproteobacteria bacterium
CACAGCCCAACAGATTTTTTGATACCCAAAATTTCGGACCTATAGAACGTAACTTTATTCCAAGTAATGAATCAGATGCATAAATACGCCTCAGATCAGTACCCACAAATTCTGCGGAGGAGGCAAATGTACTTGAGCATATTCCCCGCGCGGAAATTTTCCAGGATGAAATAACACGCGTACTGAAGCCACACGGGACAGCGATACACGTGCTTCCAACTCCCACATGGAGGCTTTGGACTCTGTTGAGTCATTATCCGTACGTCTTAAAGTTATTGTTTGCTTCATTAAGATTCGACGAGGCAGTGTTATCTTGCAGTGATCAAGAGAAATCGAGCATCGTAGCAGCGCTTTGCAAAGCTTTATGGCCGCCAGCGCATGGCGTGCAAGGAAACGCCCTATCTGAAATTTACTGGTTCAAAGAGCAGCGTTGGGGAGCTCTTTTTGAACGAACTGGCTGGAGGATCAAACGATCGTGGCCATCAGGCCTTTTCTATACGGGTGGGGCGATTTTTGGTGGATTAATGAGCGTTGATTCGAGGAAAAAGTTAGGGCGTTATCTAGGGAGTTCCACGATGATTTTTGTTCTTGAAAAGAGTGCCCGTTTGCATGATGTACAGCGCTGCTCGAATAATCAAGGCACTTCGTTGGATGGCCTTGGGTAACAAAGCTCAGCGCCGAAGAGTAAGGTTAGAGGCTGCCCGTATCGCTGCCTCTTTGTTTGGTGATTTTCCGCTAGGCGAAGACCACAAACTGTGGCGGAAAGATAAGGATTTCCTAAACGATTATTCAAGATTATCGCCGGGAAACCCTTATTCAGAGGAACGAAAATTTTTGCTCCGGGAGTTCACCAAATTTGCTAAGGGGGTTGCGGGCAGCATGGCGGAGTGCGGTTGTTATGAGGGGGCCTCTGCGTGGTTTATGGCTGCGGAAGCACCCGACGTGCCTTTGCACTTATTCGATTCCTTTCAGGGGCTATCACGGCCCCACGCTTCAGACGAAGTAATGGCGGATGCAGATCTGCCTCCGTGGAAAGCGGGAGACTTACTGCATCCATTGAGATGGCGCAACGGAACTTGAAAGAGTTTAAGCAAGTGGTGTTTCATCAAGGTTGGATCCCAGATCGATTTCTAGAGGTGGCCGATGAGCGGTTTCGTCTTGTGCATATTGACGTCGATTTATTTCAACCCACCCACGAAAGCCTGGCATTTTTTTACCCGCGCATGAACAAAGGTGGCGTGATCGTAATGGACGATTACGGTTTTCTCACTTGCCCGGGCGCTTATGGGGCGACCCATGAATATATGAAGGACAAACCGGAACACATTCTGCACTTTCCAACGGGCCAGGGCGCTATCATCGTCGTGTAGCCAAACTTAACGCAAAAGATTAGCCTGGGATAATGGGACGCTCGTTCGGCGATGCACCAGCTAAAAGATTAATCCGTTCGTTCCGGCTTGACGTTTTCGCGCATAGACTTCGATAACATTACCGCCCTGATGTAAGAAATCTGCCGCCCACAGAAAGTAACGTAAAAATAAGTTCTTAAACCTAAAGGGCGTTAGTGGCGTTCGATGAGGGTTCGCCGTTCGCAGCGACTCGATATCAAAATTCTGTTTCACCAATAACTTCGCCAGAGTGTCGGGTGTGTAAAAATAGGTGTGATGCAGTGAGTAGGCATTGAATCGCGGCTTCTTATTCAGAAGAAGTATCCGCTTCAAGCGGTCCAGATCGTTGTAAAATTGTAGCGGGACCTCCAAAACAAGCACGCCTTTTGAAGCCAGCATCCGCCTGCACGCAGCGAGGATCTCCACGGGCAAGGGGAGGTGTTCGAAGACATGGTTCATGTGAATAACGTCGTAGGGCTTTCTAGGAGCCTGTCGGACTTAAGGCGGAACTTTTGATGTGCAAACCGATCGGATCGGCAATGGATTCAATGAGCGAGCGTGCATGAGCCACTTCCGTCAATGCGATCGTGACACACCCTACCTGCT
>JBOIEG010000554.1:0-3655 GCA_050740915.1 Gammaproteobacteria bacterium
GCGAAGTGCGGCTGGCCGCGCTGCCGCAACCGGTCAGGTGAGGAGCCGGTCCAATGACGAGGTGACCGTGCGCTCGGTCTCTAGAATATGGGTGTAGATCATCGTAGTCTGTAGGCTACGGTGTCCAAGCAGCGGTTGGATGCGACGGATGTCGGTGCCGTTGGCCAGTAGATGCGAGGCGAAGGAGTGGCGCAGCGCGTGGACGCCTGCCGCCTTGCGGATCCCGGAACTCGCCAACGCCTTCTTGAAAGCCTTCTGAACGGTCGAGGGCGAAGCGTGCCAGCGTACCGTCACCTGTAGCGCCGGCCAATGCCGCAGGGCGGCGGAAGGGAAGGCGTATTGCCAGCCGAGGGAGCGCGCGGCCGAAGGGTATTTCCGATACAGAGCGTCGGGCATCGGTGCGTAGCCGGCACCGGCCAAGCGGTCGCGGGTGTGCAACTCGCTCACCCCTACAAGGCCTCGCAACAGAACTTGGGCAGCAGCGTCACCCGGTCCTTGTTGCCCTTGCCCGAGCGCACCACGATCGTGCCGCGGTCGAAGCCGAAATCCTTCACCCGCAGAGTCATGCATTCCATGACTCGCAAGCCGGCTCCGTAAAGCAGTTGCGCCATCAAGCGCGGTGTGCCCGACATCGCACTCAGCACCCGTAACACCTCGCCCTCCGAGAGCACCACCGGCAGGCTCTTCTTGCGCTGCACTCGCGTCAGTCCGTCGAACCACCCGGGGGTCGGTTTCCAGCACCCGTTTATAGAGAAACAGCAAGGCATTGAGTGCCCGAGCCTGAGTGCTCGCCGAGACCTGACGCGGACCGGCCAAGTGATTGAGGAAGGCCACGACCTCGGTCTTGCCCATCTCAGAAGGATGGCGCTTGCCGTGGAAGAGGATAAAACGGCGGATCCCGAAGATGGAGGCTTCCTCGGTACGGGGAGAGAAGTGGCTGCGCCGGCAGACGAGGCGCACCTGATCCAGAAAGCGGGGGTTACATGGGCAGGGCCTCCTGTGGGGAAAGACCACATGTTCGACGAGCGAATGCGTGAACGATAGGCGGGTCCGTTCATCCAGATTTGGATAGACGGAAGCACCCGAGTAATATGTTGTTCGGAAAGAGCTTCCTGGGTGCGACCCGACCTATTGCGGGGAGAGATAGACGGAATGATGTTCTGTAACAGTTAGGCTGTGTTCGTGCTCATTTTGACTCATAGGAGGAAACTATGAAGAAGAACGCTTGTTTTTTGCGATTCAAGGTCCTTACAGGCCTATTCGCCTTCCTCTGTACCGCGTCGGCTCAGGCACACGACCCGACGCCACACATCGCCCCGATCCACACGAAGCCCGCAGGCCAGACCTACGGCCGCTGGGCCGCCGAGTGGTGGCAATGGGCTCTCGGGGTCCCGGCCGCTGTGAACCCGCTCACGGACACGACCGGCGAGCATTGCGTCTAGCGACAGGTGGACAAGGTGTGGTTCCTGGCCGGTTCGTCCGACCCGGTCGTCCGCGCCTGTGAAGTTCCGGCTGGGAAGTCGCTGTTCTTCCCGCTCATCAACAACTTCTACGGGGCGTTTCTGAACGACCCGCCGGAAACCAGGACCGAGGAGTTCGTGCGTGCCGCGGGGAGCTGCACGGTGCCGGCGCAGATTTCCGTGTGGATCGACGACTTCAAAGTCCCCAAGCCGACCCGGTTCTCTACGGGCGCCTCGGGTAGTCAGTCGCCCTTTTTCAACGTGCAACTGCCCCCGGCAACCTGTTCGGAGTCGACGAAACCGTGGTGCCCGAGCTGGTCCTAAGTCCGAGCGCCGAGCAGGGGTACTACCTCTTCGTGCGACCGCTGCGTCCTGGTACTCACACCATCCGGTGGATCGCGTCGGGATGCACGCCAGGGAACTCCCAGGACATCACGTACCATCTCATGGTGCTCGGCGGCGGCCCGAGAACCATTAAGCAGGCTGGGCAACAACGAAGCGTTGCCCACTACGTGCCTAACAATCGCATCAACGCGGACTGCCAACTACGCTGCGCTTCGTTGGCAGCCGGTTATGCGGACGTTAGGCCCCGCGAACGATACAGGGAACGCCATGGTTAAATGGTTGAAGGCGGCCCTCGATTACCTTCCGCAGTGGATAGAGTTCCAAATGCGGCTGCACGAACAGCCGGGCTGCATGGTGGCAGTCGCGCACAAAGGCCAGATCGTTCTTGAAGAGGCCTTTGGTCACGCTGACCTCGTTAAGGGCACGCCCCTTACGCCGCGGCACCGTTTCCGCGTCGCCTCCCATTCAAAGAGCTTTACGGCCGCGGGTGTCATGAAACTCCGCGAAAAAGACAAGCTACGGCTCGACAACCGCATCGGGCGCTATGTCGATGACTTACACCCCGAGGTCGCGCAAGTGACGATTGCCCAGCTGCTTTCCCATAGCGCAGGCATCGTCCGTGATGGGCCCGACAGCGGTCAGTTCGTCGATCGGCGGCCCTTCCTCGATGCCAAGGAACTCAAGGCTCAACTGACAGCCGCACCAACCATCGAACCCAACACGCGCTTCAAGTATTCGAATCACGGCTACGGCCTCGTAGGCTTTCTCATCGAAGCGGTGACCGGCGAACCTTACCTCTCTTGGATCAAACGCGAGATTGTCGATGCAGCCGGGCTCGATGAGACATTTCCCGATATGCCGCTGCCGAAAGGAACGCCGCTCGCGTGTGGTCATAGCAGTAAGCTACCCCTCGGACGACGCGTAACCATTCCAGGCAATTATCCGACCCGCGCGATCGCTCCAGCGGGTGGTTTTGTCAGCACGGCGCGAGACCTCGCACGCTATTTCGAGCAGCTGTCGCCGAACGCAAAGAGAAGCGTGCTATCCGTTGAAAGTCGGCACGAGATGATCCGCCGGCAGTGGCGCGATCCGCATTCGAGTGTCGAGCGCTATTACGGCCTTGGGATCGTCCGCGGGAGCTTAGGCGGCTGGGATTGGTTTGGCCATTCCGGCGGCCTTCAAGGATACATCTCGCGCACGTGCGTGCTACCTGAACAGGAATTGGCCCTGTCGGTATTGACCAACTCTGTCGATGGCCATGCCCACCTCTGGCTCGATGGGGCAATTAACATCTTGCGCACCTTCTCCGAAAACGGCGCACCACTACGCAGTGTGAGCGGCTGGGCGGGCCGCTGGTGGACCCTCTGGGGCGCGATTGACCTCGTACCCATGGGAGGCAAAGTGGTGGTCGCGAGCCCGGCGTACTTCAATCCTTTCGTGGATGCGAGCGAGCTTCAAGTGCATACCCGTAACGGTGGACGCATCGTGCTTGCTGGTGGCTATGCCACTCACGGCGAGCCCGCTCGGCTAGTCCGAAACAACCGCGGCGATATTCTCGAAGTCTGGCTCGGCGGTGTTAGATTTCTTCGTGAGGCTAAGGTCGCAAAGGAGATGGAGTCGCAATACCGGAAGCGGCGTTGAGCCTCTGGCTAAGCGGAGTGTGGAGCAAGTGAACGGTCGGGAACATAGTGTAGTGTCCCTTAAATAACTTTACAGTTAAGCCGCCTTCTTTTTCCCTCGAGGCAGGGTGGATCTGGGCTTGATCTGCTCCATCTTGACCCGCGCCCGCTCGATCTTCTTGATGATGTCCTCGACGGTGGCCGTCCAGATGAAGGGCTTGGGATTTTGGT
>JBOIEG010000555.1:0-1276 GCA_050740915.1 Gammaproteobacteria bacterium
CGAGGACATCATCAAGAAGATCGAGCGGGCGCGGGTCAAGATGGAGCAGATCAAGCCCAGATCCACCCTGCCCCGAGGGAAAAAGAAGGCGGCTTAACTGTAAAGTTATTTAAGGGACACTACACTATATCCCCATCCCGCAAAACGCCGACCCCGGCACCTATGTCGTAGAACATAAGGTGCAGGCGGGCACCAGCTACGATATCGACGAGCCGGTGTTTGTGGTCTCTAGCTAAGGGTGATCGACCTAAGGGGGATCGGCGCCGATCACCGACGTTCGTTAGGCGGGGCTTGCTATACCTGGGGATGGCGTGCCTATCCGTGAGCACGGCAGCGGCCACCCCAGGGCGCGAAGGTGGCTTTTGTGCGGCGGAAGTGAAACAAGCGCGCAAGACCGCGGAGCAGATCGCGCGGGAATAGCCCTTGCGAGGCCACGATCAGGTAACGGACTACGTGCAAGACCTGGGTATGGATTTGGTCCGGGCCGCCGGGGATCGATCCGAAGCCTGGCGGTTTCGGGTGGTACGAGATTATTCCGTCAACGCATTTTCGATCGGCGGAGGATATATCTATGTCACCGAGGGTGCGATCCGGTCCGCCAAAACAGCGGATGAGCTTGCTGCAATCCTAGCCCATGAGATCGGTCACCAAATCGGTGGCCATTTCTGCACCCTGTCCCGGGACAGGGTGATTTTGGATCCGCAGACCTGCTTCTCCGCCCGCAAAGTGGAGCGTATTGGCGTTGGATCGATCACTCAAGTTATCGATGTTGAAAAAGAGCTTGCAGCCGACGAGATCGCCACCCGCTTGCTCCGCACGGCGGGCTTTGATCCCTATGCGATGCTCAGAGTAACCAAGCGCTTGCCGCTGAGCCAGATCTCTTCGCACCTGAAAGATCATCGCCGTTTACGCTCCTTAAAGCGGCTGCTAGGCGAGCTTGCTCCCTCAGCGGCCGAGCGCTCGCCGGAATTCGATCGCATGCAGATCGAGCTGGGACCGGCTTGACCAGGCGCCATTTTTATCGCGAGATCTCAGAGCTGGGAAAAAATCTGCTGCGCTCGGGATCTCGCGTTCCGGGGGTGCTCGTAATGCATCTCTGATTCCCCTTTAATGCGGCGGTAGATCTCTCGCACCAGCTCGGCATCAGACGCCTCAGAGGTTGTGAATTTTCGATATTCGCGGCGATAAGCCGCCGAGAGGGGATACCGGCGCCGGTGAGACAAGCGCGGGTGGAATGTCGCCTAGCCCTCGCAAAACCCGCCAATTCGCCCCAAAC
>JBOIEG010000556.1:0-1341 GCA_050740915.1 Gammaproteobacteria bacterium
GATCCGCTGGCGAGCTGCCTGGCCTGGCTGGACCAGATCCCGCCGCAGGCCGTGGGCGAGTTGCACGTCGCCGGCCACAAGGATTGCGGCGACATCGTGATTGACGATCACGGCAGCCGCGTCTGCGGCGAAGTCTGGCAAATCTACCGCCATGCGCAAAGGATGGTCTGAATAACTCACCGCAACATTGAGTAGCGGGTCGCTAATTTTCAAATGGTGGAATTTCACGCGCGATGTCCGGAAATTCCGTCATTTTTACCGCCCACTGGGGCCTTTTTCGCCCTCTGCAAGGCACTTGCCCTGTTTTCGGGCGCACTCATGCCCCGGCCCCCATCAGTTTGCCGCGCACCATCCACAGGTTGGACAGCGCAAACAGCGTGAAGAGCTGCGCCGTGTTCTTCTTGAGTCCGCGATAGCGCACCTTCACAAATCCAAACTGGCGCTTGATCACCCGAAACGGATGCTCCACCTTGGCGCGCACTCCAGCCTTGAGCTTTTCTGCCTTGTCGATCATGGCGTCGGCTTCGTTGTCTTTGTTGAGCGCGCGGCGCTTGCCCGGTCGCATGGCCACGTGCCAGGTGACACCGGCCTGGGCATCCGGGCGTTTGTCGACTCCCTGGTATCCCGCATCACCAAAGACAAGCGACTCTTCTCCGTGCAGCAACGTGTTCGCTTCTGCGATGTCGCTTACGTGGCCAGATGTGCCGCGCACGGTATGCACCAGCCCGGACTGTGCATCGGCGCCAATGTGTGCCTTCATGCCAAAGTACCACTGCTTGCCCTTTTTGCTGGAGTGCATGTCGGGGTCGCGCGCCTTGTCTTTGTTCTTGGTGGAGGTGGGCGCGGCAATCAGGGTGGCGTCCACGACCGTGCCAGCTTTCAGCAGTAATCCGCGCTGGGTCAATAGCTCATTGACGGCAGTCAGGATTTGCTCTGCGAGTTTGTGCTTCTCCAGCCGGTGACGAAAGCGCAGGATGGTGGACTCGTCAGGCAGACGGGCAAACTCATCCAACTGGGCAAACTCGCGGTACAGCGGCGTGTCGAAGAAGGCCTCTTCCATGCCGGGATCTGACAATGTGAACCATTGCTGCATGAAGTGGATACGCAGCATGGCCTCCAGAGAAAAGGGTGGCCTGCCATTCCTGCCCTCTGGATAGTACGGGGCAATGAGCTCGACCAGTGAACTCCATGGCACCACTTGTTCCATCTGCTCCAGGAACTCGCGTTTGCGGGTTTTCTTGAGGCTGAGATTGAGGTCCAGGGCTGTTTGTTTCATGGGCTGGATTTTCTCAGGCTGGGCTTACACCAAGCACACACAGACGGGGGTTTTGCAGAGTTTCC
>JBOIEG010000557.1:0-2006 GCA_050740915.1 Gammaproteobacteria bacterium
GTTCAAATAAAGCCCTGGATGCTTCGTCTGCCATGAGGGATACCGTTGCTTCAGTTGTGTTCCCGCTATTTTACCAGCTCCCTTCTCATCATTCCCCTGTCCCAGGAGGTTTTTTCACAGCCTCTCCGTTGTCAAGCCCCTGTGGTTTGTCTTGGTTTTTATAAACGGTTGATTCGATCTCCAGTAGCCAGATTTGCCCCGCCGGAGTTCTCCGCGTTTTGTCCACGGGCCGGCAACCGTTCATTTATTGCAGGCCGGTGGGCAAAAGGTGGAGAAGTGCCTCGCGCAGCGCAGAGTACACGGGTGGATCGGTCAATAGCGCCTGACGTCGACTAGGTATTGACAGTAAAGAAGTACGTCGCCCCGGGCGTGACAGCACGACGAAATGTGGCCACGCGGTGATTGGTGTTATTTCGTGCGCACAGCGCACGCTACGCGCGCTGCCCAAGTTGGGAGATGTAAGCATGTCGAAGGCGCCGGCTTCAGATATCTGCACTTGACGCATCTGGCCTCCCGGATCGCGCTCAAAACTCCACCCGGACCAAGCCGAAGAAGCTGCGCGGAGCGCCTGGGATGGCTTGACGAAAACCGTACCCACCGGACTCAAAATAAGTCTTGTCGATGAGATTGTTGACGTTGAGCTGGGCCGTCAAACGGGTCGGGCCGAGCGTCCACTTATAGGCTGCAAAGGCGTCCACGCGGCCATAGCCCGGCAGCTCACAGGTGTTGGTATTGTCACATTCCCGCTGACCGACGAGAAAAACACCCGCCCCCAGGCTCAGCCCGCTCAAAGGGGCGTTGTGAAACTCATATTTGGCCCAGAGGCTTCCGGCGTGCTCTGGGATATTGAAGAAGCGGTTCCCCTGATTCCCAAAGTCATCCTTGGTGATCTCCGAATCCGTCAAGGCGTAAGTGGCGATCAGGCTCAAGGAGTCTGTGATCTGTCCGGCGATATCCACCTCGATCCCCTGGCCCTGCGCCTCGCCCACGGGAATTGAAAATGCCGGATTGAGCGGGTCTCGGGTCAAGACGTTCTGCTTGGTCAGGTGATAGAAGGCCACGGTAGAGGTCAGCCGTCGATCCAACAACTCCGTCTTGAACCCCGCCTCGTATTGTTGGGCGGTTTCAGGTTCGAACGGCTGACCACTCATCGACCGCTCCCCATTCGCGGCGCCCAGCGACTCCACGTAGTTGCCGTAGAGGGACAGCCAGGGTCAGGGCTGATAGACCAGCCCCACGCGGGGGCTGAAGGCCGTGTCCTCCTCTTCCGACTCGCTGGCCTCGGCCTCAGCGAGCGAGACACTGGAGAAACCCGATCGGCTCGTGGCCCAGTCGTAACGCCCGCCACCCAGGATATGCAGCTTGTCCCACAGCGTGATCTGGTCCTGGAAATAGACGCCATACCAGTACTGAGTGGAAGTATCAAAGCTATTGAAGTCTGTGCGCGAGAGTTGCGGGATCGGCCCATAAACCGGATTGAAAATGTCGATCGCAGGCCGGAACGCGGGGGGTGCCACATCGATAAATCCTTCGTCCTCGAAGTCTTCACGAAAATAGTCGGCTCCCAGCAGGACTTGATGATTCATTCCAAACGTCTCGAACTTGCCCGTCAGATCGATATTTGTGGCATAGGTGTGGGTTAGATCCAGCGGGAAGTGGTACAGCCCCCGCGTAAAGCTACGGCCATCATCGGCGACGCCCAGATCATACCAGGTGTTGTTTTCGACAATATCGTAGGAGTAATAGTGGAAACGCTGCCGCAGGGTCCAGTCCTCGGTGAACCGGTGGGACCAGTCGAAGCCGAGCAGCGTCCTATCGTATGTTATAAACTCCTGGTCCTCGTCCGCTCCGAAACCGAGATAACGGCTGATGGGGATCGGCCAGGGTAAGAGCATTAAAAGTGACTACCCGAACAGTACCTTAGCACGATAGTTGTCGTCCCAACCGGCTTTGAGGCGTTTTTGTTTGATACCCTTCTTAAGTGTTTTTTCTTGTTTGAGAAGGTT
>JBOIEG010000558.1:0-3401 GCA_050740915.1 Gammaproteobacteria bacterium
ACATATACGGTGGACTGGTATTAGACGGGTGCGGCAACACACCCTTTTTCCCCATCACACTTGATAGTTGGGTGCAGGAGGATGGGGTGGAAATCGGCACATTTAGTGCCACCGACAACACCACAATTCAACCCAATGGATATTGGAATTTCTCATACAAAATGAGAGTGACCGATGCCAATGGCGGCGTCTCGGATATTAAAGCCAAAGGCATTGTGAGTGCTTTGTGCACAAACATTGCTGCCGCGGATTTTCATCCTTGAGAAGTAAGCGCAGCTATAACAAAAGGGGCGAGAACCGAATGGCACTTACTTAAGCTTTTCTTAAGCTTTTTGGGGTGGCCATATTTGCGGATCTGATCTCGGGCGATCTCGGGCGATCTCGCGTGGTTCCGTAAGTAGCCACCGTAGCCTGGATGGAGCGTAGCGGAATCCAGGCTAATTCCAGGCATGGTGAATGACCGCCGCAGCAGAAATCATGGGACAGGCCTTGGGGAAAGGAAAAAGGGGCCGGATCAATCATTTTCTTCGCAGTAAATCATTCAAAATCATTCAGTGCTCCATCGCCCGGTGAAACTCTTCCTCGGTGTAGGAGCCATAGGGTTTGACGTCCGGCGCCTCTTGGCCCCAGCGGCGGTGCATCGCGAGCACGAACACATCCGAGCGGCCGATGTCCTGGTTGATCATGCCCTGCGCGCGGCGGCCGGTCGTGGCCAGCGTGTCCTCCCAGCCGAGTGCCACAAACCTCACCCCCGCGCCGTCACCGAAGCCGCCGTTCAGCTCGTCGATCACTTCCTTGAACGCCCGCCGCTCGACCGCCCGGCGATGCGATGAAGACGTGGATCAGTCTAGGCTCAGGCCGCGGTGAACCCATCGGGTGGAGCACTCTGCTGCTTGCTTCTTAGGATAACCCGGAAGCGTCCGTGCATGGAGGAAGCCAGTGCTCTGGCACTAAGCGAGCTCGGCGATCAACTTTTCTCCATCCTGCCCTAAGGCTTTAAGCCTAGCCTTTTGGATCATGTTCTCTAATACCAGCCCGGCGGGGGGCGTTGTCTCGACGCGCAAAAAATTGGGGGTATACCCGAGATAGCGTGTCTCTCCCTCTGTGTCCGCGGGTTGTGGTGCTTCCCACAGCACCGCAAATTCCCGCCCCAGGTAAGCCGATAGGACACTGGCCTTCTTGCGCCTGGCCAAAGCGTGTATTTGCAAGGCACGCCGCCGTTTGATAGCGGCGGGCAGCTGATCGGCGAACCGCGATGCCTGGGTGCCTGGGCGTGGGGAGTAGGGAAAGATATGCAGGTAAAGAAACCCGATCCCTTCGATAAACTGCAAGCCTTCTTGCCATTCTCGTTCCGTCTCTCCTGGGAACCCCACGATGATATCCGTGCTCACCAAGAAATCGGCAATCTCGCTGCGCGCGCGCTCGACCAAGGCTTCAAAGTCGTCGGTGCGGCAGCGCCTGGCCATGCGCTTGAGCACACTGTCGCTGCCGCTCTGCAGAGGTAGGTGCAGATGGGGCATCAAGCGCGTGTCGGCAAAGAGCCGAAAGAAGTTCGGGGGCAAGTCCCAAGGCTCCAATGAGCCTAAACGCAACCGGGGGCAATTGGTGTCGTTCAGAACGGCTCTTATCAGCTCTGCTAGATCAGTACCGAGGTCACGGCCATAACCGCCGAGATGCACGCCCGTGAGCACGATCTCCTTCACGCCTTGAGCCGTCAAGGCATTGATCTGCGCTACGACATCGCTAATGCGCCGGCTGCGCTCCTCTCCTCTCGCGATCGTCACCACGCAAAAGGTGCAGCGATGGCGGCAGCCGTCTTGCACTTTCACGAAGGCGCGACTGCGCCGGCGCGCAAACACCTCGCCTGGCTCGCTCGCAAGCTCGGGCATGGCCGGTAAGCCCAATACGTCGGTGGCGATTTCGACCAAGCGATCCTTGTCGCGATTGCTCACGATGACATCCACGCCCTCCAGGGCCTGCGCGCCATTCAGGCTCACAAAACAGCCGCTCACGATGAGCTTTGCGTGCGGGTTCTGGCGTTGCACGCGGCGGATCAACTGGCGCGACTTGCGGGCCGCTTCCGCCGTCACCGCGCAAGTATTGATCACCACGAGATCGGCGAATTCAGCCTGAGCAGTAAGTCCATGTCCCTGACGCTGAAAGGCGCTGGCCCACGACTCGATCTCTGCTTCGTTCAGCCGACAACCTAAGGTGCTTAGATAAACTTGCATGCGATGCTTCAGAGCACTAGTGTAGGGTCTTAAAAATAACTCTCCATCGTTGGGAGCCGTCCGTGCTGAGCGTGGCGCAGCGAAGTCGAAGCATCGACCGCCCCGGTTCGACTCCGTCTCCGGCCCGACGCTCAGGCCAATCGGAGCGATGTATAGGCTCAGATATCCCCTCATATTCCTTCCCCCTACCAGGGGATGGGGGTTGAACGCTTGCATGAAGCGCTTCACTTATGACGGTCATCACGGCCTCAGTTTGGTTCATGGCTTCATGGTTCCAAAACCGCACTACACGGGATCCATGCTTTCCGAGCCATGCGCTGCGCTTTTGGTCGTAGCCCACCCGTTCCACATGCGGCTCGCCATCCACCTCGACCACAAGCCTCGCTTCGAGACAGACGAAATCCACGCGTCCCAATGGATGCTGACGGCGAAACCGATAAGCGCCGACTTGCCGCTTGCGCAGCCGCCCCCAAAGCTGCCTTTCGGCATCGCTCATCGCGGTTCGCAGCGTGCGCGCACGCTCTTTGGCCACAGGATGGATTCGAGTCATATCACTCATGGCACGTCTCTACCCCCATCCTAGCCCCTTCGACTGGGCTCAGAGTTTGTGAAAAAACCTACTGCGCCCGGGATCTCGCGTTCCGGCGGTGCTCGGAATCCTCATGTATTTCAATATACAGTCCGGTTCCTGCGCTCCGGCGGAACGCGACCTCCCATCGCTCGCGACGGTTTCTTCACAACCTCTGACCAGCAAGTTTCGCGGCGCTGGTGAGAATCGTTGACCGTGGGCGCGGTGATGACGTACTTGATGTCCGGTAGGGTGGTTTTTCAATAATCCGTTAGATGCTATCCTGGCCAGCGAGATTCAAACTGGATGCGTGGACTTCTTATGTCTGCGAAAGTGGCGGAATTGGTAGACGCGCTGGACTTAGGATCCAGTGGGGCAACCCGTGAGAGTTCGAGTCTCTCCTTTCGCACCAGTTCCGTAATTCACGCCGCCGCTTGGTGACAGGTAGATATCAATGCAGGTTTCATTGGAAACCACCGGAGCGCTTGAGCGCCGCATCACCGTCGAGATCCCCGAGGAGAACATCGCCTCGGAGCTACAGCAGCGGCTCGTGAAGTTAACACGAACCGCCAGGATCGACGGCTTTCGCGTCGGCAAGGTGC
>JBOIEG010000559.1:0-4481 GCA_050740915.1 Gammaproteobacteria bacterium
CTGAAGTGGCGGCAATGACCGGATAACGGGGCACAAAGTCCCCGAGACTCGTCGTTTGGGGCGAATTAGCGGGTTTTGCGAGGGCTAGGCGACATTCCACCCGCGCTTGTCTCACCGGCGCCGGTATCCCCTCTCGGCGGCTTATCGCCGCGAATATCGAAAAATTCACAACCTCTGAGACTCATACGAACAGGTTAAACGAGTGCTCGGTCTACCTTATTTTGATGGATCTGCATCGCCCCGCCGCCAACGGCGCGGCGCGGGTGCGCAGGAATAGTGAGCCCTATTTCAAGGACCCGCAACAAAGATATGGGCGGATCGGTGCGTTGTCCACCTCATGAGCATCCGCTAATATCCAAGTTTTTAGCTGTGGGTTGACCTGGATGACGCCGAGAACGGGCGCCTGGGACAGCGAGGACACTCGCTCGGCGGCGCCTTTGGGTTGCTTAGATGAGGACATGGATCACCGTTAAATTCAGGCTGTTGCTGCTGCTTCTCGGACTCTCGCCGGCTGTGGGCACTGCCGCGAACCTCCTGGAAAGGGCTTTGGATGAACGGGAGGCGGGCAACGCCGAAGCCATTGCCTCTCAGAAACGCGTAGACTCGCTGGCCGATGAAACGGATTCCCTGCTGCAGCAGTACCGGACCACCCTCCACCAGATCGCCGATCTTCGAGCCTATAACCAGCAGTTGCAGGGTCTGCGCACCAATCAGGGGAATGATCTCGCATCCTTGGAGCGTCGGCTGGCGGGTGTGAGCGTAGCCAATCGGCACCTGCTTCCGCTGGTACGGCACATGATCGAGGTACTGGAAAAATTCTTGGAGCGGGACATCCCTTTTCTCGCTGAAGAACGGCAAAAGCGATTGCAAGATCTGAAGCAGCTGGTGGACCGCTCCGATGTGTCGCTGCAAGAGAAATTCCGACGGGTCCTGAAAGCGTATCAGATCGAGGCTGATTACGGCGGTAGCTTAGAAGCCTATTCAGGGGAAAGGCGCTCGAATGGCAAATCACAGGTAGTGGTTTTTTTGCGCATCGGTCGGCTAGCCCTCTTTTACGCCAGCCTTGATCGGAAGGAGGCCGGTTACTGGGATCCTTCGCAAGCGAGATGGAAAACGTTGCCCAAAGAATATATTCAAGCCGTGCATCTCGGATCGCGAATGGCGAGAAAAGAGATCCCGCCTGATTTTGTCAACTTGCCTATCGCTACCGCGCGTCGGCCGAGTGCGGGAGCGCTACATGACTAAGGCCAATCGCTGCCGGGCATCGAACGCGCTCGCCGGCTTGGTTTTCGCTGTCCTCTGCTGTTCTCAAGCTGGGAACGCGTCTCCCCTGGAGGAATTGCTGCGGGAAGTCACCCAGGAGCGCGTTGTGGAACAGGTAGAGCACAAGAAACGCGAGCAGCGATTCCTAGAGGTGCGAGACCAGCGCCAAGCTATCTTGGCCGAGGCGAAGCGGACACTGGCCGAAGAGCAAGCGCGGGGGGAGCGGCTCAAACAGCGGTTCGATGCCAACGACGCCCTGATCCAGGAAAAAACAAAAGTCCTGCAGCAAGCCAATCAGAGGGGCATCGGCGAGTTACCGAGGATCGTGCGCCAGAGTGCGAGCGATCTTGCGGCGATAGCGGAATCGTCCCTCGTTTCTGCTGAATTCCCGGAAGGGGAGGGGTTCCTGCATCGCCTTTCGCAGAGCCAGGAACTGCCCTCGATCGAGGACCTGGAGACGCTCTGGCAGACCCTGCTGCAGCACATGGTGGAATCCGGAAAGGTCAGTCGGTTCAAAGTCAAGATCATCGCCAGCAACGGCGCAGAGAAAGAACACACGGTCACCCGAGTGGGAACCTTCGATGCCATTGCCGACGGGAAATTTCTACGTTATCAGCCCACGACAAAACACTTGCTGGTGCCCGCTCGCCAGCCTCCTTCGCGCCTGAAGAGCCTCGCGCGCGCGTTCGAACAGAGCGACCAAGAGCTGTGTGAGCTGCCCGTCGATCCGACGCGAGGCATGTCACTGGAATTATTACTTCAGAAGCCGGGGTTTTTCGAAAGCGTGCAACAAGGAGGGGTCATCGGTTATGTCATCATGGCTCTTGGTTTCGCCGCGTTGTTGGTCGCCGTCAATCGCTACCCCGCCGTGGGTGCGCTCGGTGGCAAGATCAGGCGCCAACGGCGTGAACCCAAACCCGAAGACACAAATTCGTTCCGACGGATCACGAAAGCGGCTGCGGATAACCCGCATTTCGACCTCGACGAGGTCGTATTGAGAGAACCGCCCGCTGTCCGGCGCCGCTTGTCGATGGCGGCCATCGTCGGCCTCGCGGCCTTGGTCAACCTGCTGCTTTTTTATTTTATCTACCGATTGGCGGCGCCGCCGTATCTAAAGTCACCTCGGGATGAAACGCTACGCCCAGTGACGTTCATCCGCATGCCGAAACCGCAGGAGGCGCACGAGCGTAGGCGACGAGAACAACCGCCGCAGAAGCCGAAACCGCAGCGGGCACCGGCGCTTGCAAAGATGGCCGTGGTGAGTCCCCAAAAGCCGGAAATGCAAAGACTGAAGATCGCCGCACCTCGAGCGGGGTTACTATCCGCCCAGATCGCGGGGGGCCCCTACCTGGGCGATTTCCAGTCCGCGTTTGGGGATGATGCGGCTGGCTTTTCGGGACTGCTGGAGTTAGATACCAATGCTGTACCTATCGTCCGAGTAGATCCCACTTATCCTGCACGCGCCTTGCGTGTCGGGATAGAAGGTAGGGTGACGGTTGAGTTTACCATCACCGCCGCAGGCGGAGTGAAAGATCCGCTCATCGCGAAAGCCGATCCTCGGGGGATGTTCGATCAGGCCGTGCTGGCCGTGATCACAAAATGGAAGTTCAAACCGCGCATCTCGGCGGGGGTAGCCGTTGCGCGGCGCGCGCGTCAAATAATCGAGTTTAGTGTGCAAGACTAATGCTCAAGCCGGTCTGTACCTTTGCCCTGATCGCATGCGCGGTCCTCAGCTCAGCCATTGGTGTTAATGCGCAGGAAGGCGCTCGTCTGTCTGCGACTACCCATAAAGCACTATCCAAAATTCACCGGCTGATCGACGCACAGAAAAACCCCCAGGCATTGGCAGAGCTTCAAGGGCTCATGCCCACCGTTGCCGGAAACGCCTATGATGCCGCCGTGGTTCAGCAAACCCTGGGCTATGTCTACAACAACCTGGGCCAGCAGAAGCAGGCGGCTGAAGCGTTTAAGCAAGCCTTGCGACAGAATGCACTTCCTTCCGATGTTGTTCATCAATTGCATTACAACCTGGTCCAAGTTCTGATCGCCTCTACCGCTTATGAGGAAGGACTCGGTTATCTCGATCGTTGGCTAAGTCGAGAACCTTCCCCAGGGGTAGAGGGCCTAAAGCTCGCCGCGACCGTGTACTATCAGGCTAAGCAATGCAAGAAGGCCATCCCATACCTAAGACAGCTCCTCGCCCAGCGTGAAAAGCCCGAGGAGCAGTGGCAGCAAGTCCTGCTCGCCTGTTACTACGAGTCCTCGCAGTACTTAGAGGCGGCGCGATTGCTCGAACAGATAGTGGGGCACGATCCGCATGAGAAGCGCTATTGGAGGCACTTGGCGGCGGCGTACCAGCAAGCGGGGGAGGACATGCGTGCCCTTGCCGCCCTAACGCTGGCTTATGAGCAAGGGCTACTCGATTCGCAAACCACCATGGAGCTTGTGCAGATGTACAGCTATCTGCAGATACCTTATAAGGGGGCGCAACTGCTGGCAGCGGAAGTCGGGGCCGGACGCATTAAAGAGACCCAAGCCAGCTTGCAAACGCTCGCCAATTCTTGGATCCTTGCCCATGAGAAAGAGAAAGCCGCACGGGTTTTGGAACGGATGGGGCGCTTGGGCGGCTCGGCAAACGCTTACTTTAGTCTGGGACAATTGCTGTTTGAAATGGAGCATTGGGACCAGGCGGTGAAGGCGCTGGACTCCGCCCTATCTGCGGGGTTCACCAAGGTGGGAGCCGCCCGCTTGCTGCAGGGGATCGCGTTCTACCATGCCGGAGAGAGGCAGAAGTCCATTAAGACCTTAGAGCTCGCACGCCAAGATGAAGCCCACCGTGGCGAAGCCGAATGGTGGATCCAGCGCATAAGGCAAGAGAACGCGGATCTATCTGGATAACAGGCGTGTTTGATCCTGGGACTTTGACGAGCGTTCACTGCCTCACGATTTGGGCAGAAGCAAGGTGCCTCCCTTGAGCAGCCGAATCGCATCGACATGCCCGGACTGCTTGCCGTCCTCGGAGATGACATGAATGTGGACGTTACTGTCGTGGTGGGTAAACACGCCGTGGTGGCTCTCCGAATAAAAGCCCACTCATAGGTTAGGTACTTAAGGCCCACCGAAAACGAGTTCTAAGCCCAGTTGCAGGCGTCCGGTTTGGGTGTCGCGTGCGGGGTGTGCGCGCTGAGCGTTAGCGCCGAGAAACGCGATAGCTTGGT